>CAZANT010000045.1:0-12062 GCA_964486575.1 uncultured Burkholderiaceae bacterium
TTGGCGGCGTGATGCTGTCGGTGGTGGCCTCGACCACGGCGCTGGTGCGGCACAACCTGCCGCAGGCCCAATGGGCGGCGGGCATCAGCGCGTTCACGGTGACGTTTGCGGCGGGGCAGATTGTTGGCCCCACGGTGGTGGGCTGGATCGCCGACAGCGCTGGCGGCCTGGCACGTGGGCTGGTGGTTTCGGCGTTGACGCTGTGGCTGGGCAGCGCGCTGGCTTGGCAGCAAAAGCCATTGCCGACCCACTGAGCTGGGGCTGGCGGCGCCGTCCTACAGGCGCCAGCGCATGGCACTGATGCCGAATGGACCGCCCGCTCCCTACCATGTCTTTACCAAGCGTCGCGGCGTGTGCCTCGGTGCGACTGCGGAGTCTACGGCTTGAAGTAAGTGCCGGCTCCGGTGTTAAAACCTACCAAAGCTGAGCATGAGCCTTTGCCACATTGATGCTACGCTGGAATACGCGCTGGCTGGACCGACCCATTTGTTGTTCAACATCGAGGCCGCGCATGTGGACAGCCAGCGTGTCCTGAGCGAGCAACTGCAGGTCACGCCGCCTCTGGGCATCCACCGTTTCAGCGACCACGGCAACGGCAACCGCTTTCTGCGACTGAACGCGCAGGCTGGCACTTTCAAGCTGCATTACAGGGCCCAGGTGAGTCTGGTACGCCCCGCCAGCACCAGGGGCTTGGAAGAAGCGCCGGTGCAGGCGCTGCCCGACCAGGTGCTGCACTATTTGATGCCCACCCGCTACTGCGAGTCGGACCTGTTGGGCCAACAGACGCAGGCGCTGTTTGGCCACCTGCCGCCAGGCATTGGCCGGGTGACGGCCATCACACAGTGGCTCCGGCAGCACATTGCCTACGAAGTCGGCGCAACCAACGCCACCACCTCGGCCAGCGACGTGTTCACCCAGCGCCGGGGCGTGTGCCGCGACTTTGCGCACCTGGGCATCAGTTTTTGCCGAGCGCTCAACATCCCGGCGCGGCTGGTGGTGGGCTATGTGCTGTTTGACGAGCCGCCGCAGGACTTTCACGCGGTGTTCGAGGCCTGGCTGGGCGGGCGCTGGGTGCTGTTTGATGGCACCGGGCTCGCACCGGTGGACAAGCTGGTCCGGATTGGCACCGGACGCGATGCGAAAGACGTGGCCTTTGCCACCATGTTTGGTCCGCAAGTGCAAATGACGCACATGGAACTGAAGATCAACGGCGAGGGGGGTGGCGCGCCCATCGTGAGCGGCGCGACGGGGGGCATCGCTACCGCACCCCAAACGGCCACTCCAGCCTGAATTTCATACAGAAGTCAGCTTAAGTCTAGGTGTAATCAAGCGTCATTGCTATCTAAATTGGAGCGCTAGGTCCTGTAATCGGTGTTCAGCCGGTCGAGTTTTCGGATCAGCGATGGCCAAACGAACGCGCCGCCCAGACCCCCGGTCTGCACCCGCATGGACTCGGCCACGCCCTGGACGATGGCTGGGTTGACCTGCGTCAGGTCGTCGGCAGTCCGTGCGCCCGACTGCGCGGCGAGCTGGATCTGGCAAGTGCTTTCAAACACGTACATGTGCAAGAACGCGTCGGCAATGGATTTGCCGGTGGTCAACAGCCCGTGGTTGCGCAGCACCAGGTAGTTGGCGTTGCCGAGGTCGGCCACCAGGCGCGGCTTCTCATCGTCACGAAAGGCCACGCCCTCGTAGTCATGGTAAGCCAGCGACCCCAGCACAAAGGTGGACTGTTGCGAAATCGGCAATACGCCGGCCCGCTGCGCACTGACCGCCACCCCGGCACGGGTGTGGGTGTGCAGCACACACACCACGTCGGGCCGCGCGCCGTGCACTGCGCTGTGGATCACGAAGCCGGCAGGATTGACCGGGAAGGGCGAATCGGTGAGCTTGTTGCAAGCGGCGTCCACCTTGACCAGCGACGACGCGGTAATCTCGTCGAACATCAGTCCATAGGGGTTGATCAGGAAGTGGTGTTCCGGCCCCGGCACGCGCGCAGAGATGTGGGTGAAAACGAGGTCGCTCCAGCCGTACAGCGCCACCAGGCGGTAGCAGGCAGCCAGGTCACAACGCAGCTGCCATTCTTCGGCGCTGACGCTGTCTTTCAGGGAGGGGATATGCATGTGGCGGACTCCATCGAATCCACCAGCATAGCCGCACCGAGGTTAGGGCGGCTGTCACGCCCGGCGCAGCGGCCGGGCTGGTCGGGTCAGCTCAGCGGGCGGGCGACCGTGACGGTTTGGCTATCGTCCGCGGGCCAGGCTTCCAGCGGCGCACTGTCCAGTACCGGAGTGAAGGCCGGTGTCGGTGTCGGCGCGGTCTTGAACATCGGCGCCGGGGTCACGAAGTTGACGGTCTTGGTGGGCAACACGGTGAAGTTTTGGGCCATTTGCACGGGTTTGGCCGCGGCTACGGGCTTGCCCTGCACGGCTGCCTGCAGGTCGGTGGCCGGGTTGCCGTCCAGCGTACCGAGGTCATTGCCGGCGATCAGCCGTTTGCTCACACCCTGCGGTTGGGCGCTGGCGTTGTAAGCAAGCATGACCGCTTGGTGGTGTTCCTTGGCCTTGGCCATGTAGTACTCGCGCTTCGCATCGGCTTCGGCCTTCAGCTTGTCGTTGGTGTCATTCCAGAAATACACGCCCGCAATCACCCCACCAATCAGGCCCAGCGGCGTGGCGCCGGCGACCAATGTCAGCAAGTTGTTGACGGCCGCGCCGCCGAAGGTGGCGCTCATGGTGCGCAGGGTCTCGGCACGGTCGGCCTCGGGCAGGGTGTCAGCCCAGTTGGCCAAACCCATCTTGCCAGCGGTCACCATGGCAATGCCCAGCGGCGACACCGGCATGATGGGGTTCAACTCCACCAGGCCATTGGCCAAGCCCAGCATGGTGCTGGCGCCATCGGCAAATGCCGACAGACGGGCCTGCGACTTGGCCGCCTCACCCGACTTGAAGCCGGGCTGGTTGGCGACCAGCTGGGTGGTGCTGGACGCCGGGTTGCCATTGACCAGCAGCGTCTGGGCAGTGGCGGCTTCCGCCTCGTAAACGCCACCGCCAAGGGTGGCACGCAGGGGTTCGTCGCTGCTGTGGGCAGTGAACGCGAAGCCCGCGAGGCAGGCCGCCGAAACGAGGGTAGGGATTGCTTTCATGGGGGCCTTTCCAATGGGAGGGAGGAGGGCCAGACACCGTTGACCCGCGAGAAAAGTATCGGCGCGAAGGCACCGTGACCTGACTCGGAAGTAACGGGGAAAGACGTCCCAACTCATGGGTTTGTAGGGCCGCAAAAAAGCATTGGGTTGAAGCAACAACACCTGCCATTAAAATACGATTTCGGCACGGGTGGCGCGTGGGCAAGCCATGAACCCGTGACAAAGTCGACAAAAGTATTACACGTGTCGCCCAGCCGCCGGGTCGGTTCCGCTGACAATCTCCTACGCGCCGGCCACGCCCGCCCGCCACCCGCGAAAGTGCCCAATGATTTACCCGCAAGAATTTGATGTGATCGTCGTTGGCGGTGGCCATGCTGGCACCGAGGCCGCACTCGCTTCGGCCCGCATGGGTTGCAAAACGCTGCTACTCACCCACAACATCGAAACGCTGGGGCAGATGAGCTGCAACCCCAGCATCGGCGGCATCGGCAAGGGCCACCTGGTGAAAGAGGTGGACGCGCTCGGTGGCGCGATGGCCGCTGCCACCGACGAGGGCGGCATCCAGTTCCGCATTCTCAACAGTTCCAAGGGGCCGGCGGTGCGCGCCACCCGCGCACAGGCCGACCGGATTTTGTACAAAGCGGCCATCCGCCACCGGCTGGAGAACCAACCCAACCTCTGGCTGTTCCAGCAGGCGGTGGACGACCTGATGGTGGAGGGCGACCGGGTGGTGGGCGCCGTCACACAGGTCGGTATTCGCTTTCGCAGCCGCACGGTGGTGCTGACGGCAGGCACCTTCCTCGACGGAAAGATCCATGTCGGCTTGAACAACTACGCAGCAGGCCGCGCGGGCGACCCCCCGGCGGCCTCGCTCAGCGCCCGGCTGAAAGAGCTGAAGCTTCCGCAGGGTCGGTTGAAAACCGGCACACCGCCTCGGCTCGATGGCCGCAGCATCGACTATTCCAAATGCACCGAGCAACCCGGCGATGGCATGCCCGGCGGCGTGGGCACGCATGTACCGGTGTTCAGCTTCATGGGGCAGGCGAGCCAACACCCGCAGCAAATGCCGTGCTGGATCACCCACACCAACGAACGTACCCATGACATCATCCGCTCTGGCTTTGACCGCAGCCCGATGTTCACCGGCAAGATCGACGGGGTGGGCCCGCGCTACTGCCCCAGCGTGGAAGACAAGATCAACCGCTTTGCCGACAAGGACAGCCACCAGATTTTTCTGGAGCCCGAGGGTTTGACCACCCACGAGGTCTACCCCAATGGCATCTCCACCAGCCTGCCGTTTGATGTCCAGTACGCGCTGGTGCGCTCTATGCCCGGGCTGGAGAACGCGCACATTCTGCGGCCAGGCTACGCCATCGAGTACGACTACTTCGACCCGCGCTCGCTGAAAAGCAGCTTCGAGACGCGGCAGATCGGCGGCCTGTTTTTCGCCGGCCAGATCAACGGCACCACCGGCTACGAAGAGGCGGCGGCCCAGGGCCTGTTCGCTGGCATCAACGCTGCATTGCAGTGCCGCGAACAAGACGCCTGGCTGCCGCGCCGCGACGAGGCCTACCTCGGCGTGCTGGTGGACGACCTGATCACCAAGGGCGTGACCGAGCCCTACCGCATGTTCACCAGCCGGGCCGAGTTCCGCCTGCAGCTGCGCGAAGACAACGCCGACGCCCGCCTGACCGAAACCGGCCGTCGCCTGGGCCTGGTGGACGACGCCCGCTGGGACGCCTTTTGCCGCAAACGCGACGCTGTTTCACGTGAAACAGAGCGCCTGCGCGGCATCTGGGTCAGCCCTAAAAACTTGGCAGCCAGCGAAGCGGAACGCGTGCTGGGCAAAACCATTGACCATGAGTACAACCTGGCCGATTTGCTGCGTCGCCCGGATGTGAGCTATGCCGGACTGATGTCGCTCGCTGATGGACTGTACGCCAATGCGGAGCTGCCAACCGACAGCGCGGCCGACAGCATGGTGGCCAGCGTGATTGAACAAGTGGAGATTGCCGTCAAGTACTCCGGCTACATCGACCGCCAGAAGGACGAGGTCGCCCGCGCCAGCCATTACGAGCACCTGAAGCTGCCGCCCGACCTGGACTACATGCAGGTGGCCTCACTGAGCTTTGAGGCACGACAGAAACTCAACAAGCTGCGCCCGGAAACGCTGGGCCTCGCGTCGCGCATCCAGGGCGTGACACCAGCCACCATCTCATTGCTGATGATCCACCTGAAAAAAGGCGGCTTCCGTGGCTTTGCGACCGTGCCCGCAACTGAAGCGGCCTGACCCTCATGGCGAATGGTGCAGACGGCTTGCTGGAGGACTTACCGTTAAACGCGCTTGGCCTGTCGCTGGCCGAAGCGCAGGTACGGCAGCTTGCCGACTACCTCGCGCTGATCCAAAAATGGAACAAGGTCTACAACCTGACCGCGCTGCGCGACCCGGCCGAGATGCGCACCCACCACTTGCTCGACAGCCTGAGTGTGATTGCGCCACTGAAGGCACAAACCGGTGACCGTCCGCTGAGGGTGCTGGACGTCGGGGCAGGCGCCGGCTTGCCAGGCGTTGTGGTCGCCATCAGCCGACCCGATGTGGACGTGACCTGTGTGGACACCGTGGCCAAAAAGGCCGCCTTTGTGCAACAGGTGGCGGTGGAGTTGAAGCTGCGCAACCTGCACGGCTTGCATGCGCGGGTGGAAACACTGCGAGGCGCCACCTATGACGTGGTCTGCTCCCGGGCCTTTGCGTCGCTGGCGGACTTCACCACCTGGTCAGCCGAAGCGCTGGCGCCGGATGGCGTCTGGCTCGCAATGAAGGGCAAACACCCGGCCGACGAAATCGCCGCCTTGCCGCCCAACGTGGAGGTGTTTCACGTGGAACAACTCACCGTACCGGGGCTGGATGCAGAGCGCTGCATCGTCTGGATGCGCAAAAAATCGGGCTGATGCCCGTTGTGGTGAGGGTTCGCTGTCCGTGGCATCGTAAACTCGGACGGGTGCGTTGATGGCGTATCTGCCGCAGACCTCAGCCAACCCCACTGTTCCGAGACTCGAATGGCCAAAATCTTCTGCGTTGCCAACCAAAAGGGCGGTGTCGGCAAAACCACCACCACCGTGAACCTGGCGGCCGGACTGGCCAAGGTCGGCCAACGGGTGCTGATGGTGGACCTCGACCCCCAGGGCAATGCCACCATGGGCTCAGGCGTCGACAAACGACAGCTCAAACTCTCGGTGTACGACGTGTTGCTGGAGTCTGCGTCCATCGCGGAAGCGCGGACCACCAGCGACAAGTGCGGCTACGACGTGCTCGGCGCCAACCGCGATCTGGCTGGTGCTGAAGTCGAACTGGTCGACCTGGAGCGCCGCGAAAAACGCCTCAAGCTCGCGTTGGCCGAAGTCGACGCGCAATACGACTTCGTGCTGATCGACTGCCCACCGTCTCTGAGCATGCTCACCCTGAACGGCCTGTGCGCTGCACACGGCGTGATCGTGCCCATGCAGTGCGAGTACTTTGCTCTCGAAGGCCTGACCGACCTGGTCAACACCATCAAGCAGGTACACGCCAACCTCAACAAAGACCTGCTCATCATCGGCCTGTTGCGGGTGATGTTCGACCCGCGCATCACCTTGCAAACGCAGGTAAGCGACCAGCTCAAAGCACACTTCGGCGACAAGGTGTTCAACAGCGTCATTCCGCGCAACGTGCGTCTGGCCGAGGCGCCCAGCTACGGCCTGCCCGGCGTGGTGTTCGACCCGGCCGCCCGTGGCAGCCACGCCTATGTGGCTTTTGCTGAAGAGATGGTTCAGCGCATCCAGACCATGTGATGCCCAAGTTCAATTCAAACAACCATCCAGCCTCGGCAACACGTGCCGGTTTGGCTGGTCAGTTTTCAGCCTGATGCCACCCCAAGTGTTCCTGCTGCCAGGCTGGCAAAACAGCGGCCCCGGCCATTGGCAAAGCCTGTGGGAAGCCCAGTATGGCTACACCCGGGTCGAGCAGCACGACTGGCAGCGCCCGCTGCGCGGCGACTGGTCGGCCCGCCTGGAAGAAGTGGTGCTGGGTTCCCCTGTGCCGGTGGTGCTGGTGGCGCACAGCCTGGGTTGCCTGCTGGTGGCGGCTTGGGCCGCACACTCGCGCCACACCGACAAGGTGAAGGGCGCGTTGCTGGTTGCGCCGCCCGACGTGGCGCGCGACGACCTGGCCCCACACCTGCCCGGCTGGTCGCCGCCGGTACTCCAACCACTGCCGTTCCGCAGCACTCTGGTCAGCAGCCTCAATGACCCCTACTGCAGTCCGGCACTGGCCCGCACGTACGCTGCCGCTTGGGGCGCCGCCCAAACCAATGCAGGGGACGCGGGGCACATCAACTCCGACTCCGGCCTGGGCGACTGGCCCGCCGGCCACCAATGGCTTCTGGCCCTGATGAAAGACTAAAACCATGGTCACCAAAAAACCCAAAGGCCTCGGCCGCGGCCTCGAAGCCCTCCTCGGACCCACCGCCCACGAAAGCGACAGCGCCGCCGCAGCGGAGGCCAACCTGCCTAGCACGCTGATGCTGACCGACATGGTGGCCGGCCAATACCAGCCGCGCACCCGCATGGACGAAGGCGCGCTCTACGAGTTGGCCGAAAGCATCAAGGCGCAGGGCATCATGCAGCCCATCCTGGTGCGGCGGCTGACTGAGGGGACGAACCAGGGCAAGTACGAGATCATCGCTGGCGAGCGCCGCTTCCGCGCTGCCAAGCTGGCCGGTCTGGACAGCGTACCCGTGCTGGTGCGCGACGTGCCCAACGAGTCGGCTGCGGCGATGTCGCTGATCGAAAACATCCAGCGTGAAGACCTCAACCCGCTGGAAGAAGCCCAGGGCCTGCAGCGGCTGGTGAAGGAGTTTGGGCTCACGCACGAGCAGGCAGCGCAGGCGGTGGGGCGCTCGCGCAGCGCAGCGAGCAACCTGCTGCGCCTCTTGAACCTGGCCGAGCCAGTGCAGACCATGCTGATGGCGGGCGACATCGACATGGGCCACGCCCGTGCCTTGCTGGCGCTGGACCGCGCCACCCAGATCACCGCTGGTAACCAGATCAGTGCCAAAAAACTGTCGGTGCGCGAGGCAGAAAGTCTTGTCAAAAAACTCGGCGCCGAGTTCAACCTGGTCGCGCCCAAACCCAAAAAAGAAAAGTCGCGCGACATGCGGCGGGTGGAAGAAGAGCTGTCTGACCTGCTGGCCGCCGAGGTGGAAGTGCGGGTGAAAAAGCGCGTCAAGCGCCACGGCCGCACCGAAGAAATGGGCGAGATCGGCATCCAGTTTGGCTCACTCGATGCGCTGAATGGCCTGATTGACCGGCTGCGGGGCAGCGTCCGCTGAGCTCAGGACAACGCGCCATAAAAAAGTGGGCACCGCTGCAGGCTTTTGCGACAATCCGGCAAGCACACCCACCGCCACAGGAGACACCGATGACACCGCACGCCATCCCACTGATCGCCGCCCTGGCGCTTACCGCGACCCCTGGCTTTGCCCAGACGCTGGGCGGCGGCGGCGGGCCCGCCGGTGACGCGACCCAGGTAGAGAAATGCGATGCGCCCAAGGGCACGCTGGCAGTCGTGGAGCCGCAGGACGCGGTGATCCAATCGCTGTTCAACATTGGCCTGAAATCGCCCACCGGCATGATCCGCATCATCGTGCAGCAGTCCAACTGCTTTCAGATCGTCGAGCGGGGCACCGGCTTCCAGAGCATGTTGCAGGAACGGGCACTGGGCGAGGGCGGTCAGCTGCAGGGCAACCAGAACGTGGGTAAGGGCCAAATGGTGGCGGCGGACTTCATCCTGACCCCCTCGGTGGTGTTTTCCAACCCCAACGCCGGTGGCGTGGGCGGTGCACTTGGCGCGTTCGGCGGCAAACTCGGCATGCTGGGCGCGCTGGCCGGTGGACTGAAGTTCAAGGAAGCACAAACCAGTCTGGTCATGTCCGACACCCGTTCGGGCATCCAAGTGGCGGCCGCCGAAGGCAGCGCCCAAAAAACCGACTTCAGCATCGGCGCCGCGCTGTTTGGCGGCGGTGGCGGCGCAGCTCTGGGCGGCTACGGCAACACGTCCGAAGGCAAGATCGTGGCCGCGTCTTACCTCGACAACTGGAACAACATCGTCCGCACCATCCGCAACCAGTCGTCGCTGATCCAGGCCACAGGCAGCGTGGCCAGCCAACAAAACGCCGCCAACAGCGTGAAGGCCGGCGCCGGTACGGCCGGTGACATCTACGTGCCCAAGATCGCTGGCGTCAAGGCCTTCCGCGGCCCGTCCGAGGGCGCCGCCTTGATGACCCTCAACAAGTCCGACGAGGTGATCTACGAGGGCGAAGAGGCCAATGGCTTCATGAAGGTGGCCACACCGAACGGCAGTGGTTGGGTCAAGTCGGTGATGCTGCGCAAGCAGTAGGCGCAACTTCGCACCGTTGTAAAGGCCTCTTTTGAGGCCTTTTGTGCCTCAAGCCCCGGTATTTCCTTGTCTCCTCGCTATGAATTAAGGAGCAATTCAGCACTGGAATATCTTGCCGGGGTTCATGATGTTGTGCGGGTCCAGCGCCTGTTTGATGGCGCGCATCATGGCCACCGCGCCGTCGCCGGTTTCGGTGCGCAAAAAGTCCATCTTGTGCAGGCCCACGCCGTGTTCGCCGGTGCAGGTGCCGCCCAGGCGCAGCGCCCGCGCCACCACCTGCTGGTTCAACGCTTCGGCGGCGGTGCGCTCGGCGGTGCTGGCCGGGTCGATCAGGTAGCCAAAATGGAAGTTGCCGTCCCCCACGTGGCCAACCAGAAAGTAGGGGATGCCAGATGCGTCGGCTTCTGCCACCGAGTCGAGCAGGCACTCGGCCAGGCGTGAAATGGGCACACAGGTATCGGTGGTGATGGCGCGGCAGCCGGGGCGTGACTGCACACCGGCAAAGTAGGCGTTGTGCCGGGCGGTCCAGAGACGGGTGCGTTCTTCGGGGGTGCTGGCCCATTCAAACGCGTGGCCGCCATTGTCGGCAGCGATCGCCTGCACGGTGGCGATTTGCTCCTGCACACTGGCCGGCGAGCCGTGGAACTCCATCAGCAACATGGCCTCCTCACGCAACGAGGTCTTGGAGTGGCGGTTGACCATGGCCACGGTCTGGCCGTCAAGCAGTTCGCAGCGCGCAATCGGCACGCCGAGCTGGATGGTCTCGATCGTGGTCTTTACCGCGTCCGCAATGCGGGGGAAGGAGCAGATGGCCGCCATCACCGCTTCGGGCAGCGGGTAGAGCTTGACGGTAATCTCCGTCATGACTCCCAGCGTGCCCTCGCTGCCCACCATCAATCGGGTGAGGTCGTAACCGGCGCTGCTTTTTTTGGCCCGGGTGCCGGTGCGAATGACTTCACCGCTGGCGGTGACCACCTCCAGTGCCAGCACGTTCTCGCGCATGGTGCCGTAGCGCACGGCGTTCGTGCCGCTGGCGCGGGTCGCTGCCATGCCGCCAATGGACGCGTCGGCACCAGGGTCGATGGGGAAAAACAGGCCGGTGCTTTTGACGGCTTCGTTCAGCTGTTTGCGGGTTACGCCAGGTTGCACCGTCACCGTCAGGTCGTCGGCATGGATGGCCAGCACCTGGTTCATGCGGCTCACGTCCACACTGATGCCCCCTTGCACCGCGAGCAAATGTCCCTCTAGCGAGGAGCCCACACCAAAAGGAATGACCGGAACCCGGTGCTGCGCCGCGAGCGTTACCGCGTCGGCCACGTCCTGCGTGGTTTCGGCAAAAACCACCGCCGACGGCGGCGGCATTTCAAAAGACGACTCGTCCCGGCCATGCTGTTCACGCACCACCAGTGCGGTGCTGTACAGGGATCCAAAACGGGCCTGGAGCGCGTCCAGCAGGGCCTGCGGCACGTCGCGCTGCGCTGGTTGCGGCAGCAGGTGCTGCGGGTCGGTGGGTGCGTTCATGCGGGTCTCCAGCCTGTGCGCTTCAGTGTAAACCCCGCCGGCGCTGCACTCAGCCCTCGGGGTCGACCATGCGGTCGTACTTCGGGTCCACGGGAGTGGCGGGCAGCACCTGTCAGCCAATGGCCCTACTGCGACGGACGGGCCATGGCCAGCCACCCCAACCAGCGTCCAGAACCAGCGAAAATGGTCGGCTGTTAACCGAGGAACACCATGGGCAACCGACTGACTCAAATTGCCACCCGCACCGGCGACAACGGCACCACAGGCCTGGGGGACAACACCCGGGTCAGCAAAAACAGCTTGCGCGTGCACGCGATGGGCGAGGTCGACGAACTCAACTCCCACATCGGTGTGCTGCTGTGCGAACCGTTGCCAGAGGGTGTCCCCGCGCTGCTGGTCGAAATCCAGCACCAATTGTTCAACCTCGGCGGTGAGCTGAGCATTCCCGGCTTTGAGCTCCTCAAGCCCGACGCGGTGTTGGCGTTGGACGAAGCATTGGCTGACCACAACGCTGCCTTGCCCCGCCTGCAGGAGTTCATCTTGCCGGCCGGCACCCGCGCCGCGTCGCTGGCCCACGTGTGCCGAACGGTGGCACGGCGGGCCGAACGCGCGGTGGTGGCTCTGGGCGCAGAAGAAGCCCTGAAGGACACGCCTCGCCAGTATTTGAACCGGCTCAGCGACCTGATGTTTGTGCTCGCGCGCGTGCTCAACCGCATGAACGGTGGCGACGACGTGTACTGGAAAAGCGAGCGCATGGCCCAGGGAGACGCGCCATGAAGCTGCATGCGACCGGCTGGGCGCTGGCGCTGGCCGCCGCCTCGCTGACGGGGCCTACGCTCGCGCAAGGCAAGAAGGCGAACAGCGCAGCGGGCGAGGTGACGCTGGTGTGCGAAGCGGCCTACCAGCCTGCGCGCACCACCTGGACGCGCACCGTGCGCATTGGCTACGACAAGAAGCGCGTGC
>CAZANT010000046.1:0-11996 GCA_964486575.1 uncultured Burkholderiaceae bacterium
TGCCGTTCTTGACCATGAAGGCCTCGAACGGCGAGCCCTTGACGATGGACTGGCCGACGATGACGTGGTCCCATGCGGCGATGTTGCCTTGCGCATCGAACCCGATCTCGGCGTGGTGCACGTGCATCGGGCGGTAGTAGCCGCCCTTCACGTCGTCTTCGCGGCTCCACAGCGTGCGCACCGGGGCGGTGATGCCCGCCGCCTTCACGGCCTTGGCGACCTGGCAGGCTTCGACCACGTAGTCGCTGGTGGGAATGGCGCGGCGGCCAAAACCGCCACCGGCCATCTGGGTGTTGATCTTGACGTTCTGCGCGGGCACGCCCAGCACGCGGGCAGCGGCAGCGGCGTCCAGGCCGGGCATTTGGGTACCGAGCCAGAGTTCGGCCTTGTCGCCGGTCAGGTTCACCGTGCAGTTCAGCGGCTCCATCGGCGCGTGCGCGAGGTAGGGGAACACAAACTCGGCGCTGATCTTCTTGGGCGCGGCGGCCAGCGGGCCCACGTCGGCGTCAAAGTGCACCAGGCCTTTGGTTTTGGCAAGCGCTTGGTAGCTGGCTAGCTGTTTGGCGCTGTCGACCTTCTCCACCGCTGTGTTGTCCCATTCCAGCTTCAGGGCGTCGCGGCCCTTTTTGGCAGCCCAGTAGCCGGTGGCTACCACCGCCACACCATCGCCACCCCGGTCGGTCGGAACGCGCAGCACGGCTTTCACACCCGGCACAGCCTTCGCGGCCGTATCGTCGAGCGACTTGACCTTGCCGCCGAACACCGGCGGCCGTGCCACCACGGCGGTGAGCTGGCCGGTCAGGCGCATGTCAATGCCGTAAGACTGGTTGCCGCTGGATTTGTCGCGGGCGTCAATGCGGCCGGTGGGCTGGCCGATGATGCGGAACTGCTTTGGGTCTTTGAGCGTCACTTTTTCGGGCACGGGCAACTTCATCGCAGCCTCGGCCAGTTCGCCGTAGCCGATTTTTTTGCCACCGGGGCCGATCACGAAGCCGTTTTGCGTGCGAAGGTCGGCTGTGGGCACCTGCCACTGCGCGGCGGCGGCGGCCACCAGCATGGCGCGGGTGCGGGCACCGAGTTCGCGGTACTGGGTGTAGGAGTTCTTGATGGTGTTGGAGCCACCGGTCAGGTGCATGCCGAAACCGGGGTCAAAGTAGGCCGGGTTGGCGTCGCCATGCACGCTCTTCACCTTGGCCCAGTCGGCGTCCAGCTCTTCGGCCAGGATCATCGGCAGCGCGGTTTGAACGCCCTGGCCGAAGTCGAGCCGGTTGATGACCACGGTGGTGGTGCCGTCGGCGGCGATGCGCACAAAGGCGCTGGGCTGCTGGGTAGGTTTGAGTCCGGCAGTGTCTGCAGCCGGTGTCGCAGCAGGTGCGGGCGTGGCCGCTGCGACCTCTGGTTTGCTGGACGCCAGCGGCGCGCACGCCGGAAACAGCCCCAACGCAAAACCAGACGCGCCAGCGATCTTCAGAAAGCTGCGACGGGGAACACCCCCGGCGCTGCGGACCGCGCCGTTTGCCACGTTATTCATAGCTGCTTCACCTGCTTCTTCATGGGCTTGAGGCTGATTTGACTCAATATGGGCTGGGTGGTTGGTAAAAAGCATGTTGTTCTTCCGTTCAGGCCAAGGTTCTGGCGGCGTCTTTGATGGCCGCGCGGATGCGCACATAGGTGCCGCAACGGCACACGTTGCCGGCCATGGCGGCGTCGATGTCGGCGTCGGTGGGTTTGCGGTTTTTTTGCAGCAGCGCGGTGGCGCTCATCACCTGGCCGCTCTGGCAGTAACCACACTGCGCCACATCGTGTTTCACCCAGGCGTTTTGCACCGCCTGGCCGACCTTGCCCTGGGGCCCGGTGGCGACCGCTTCAATGGTGGTGACCTTGCGGTTGGCCACCGACGCGATGGGGGTGATGCACGACCGTGTGGCCACGCCGTTGATGTGCACCGTGCAGGCGCCGCAGGCCGCAATACCGCAACCGAACTTGGTGCCGGTCAGCCCAATTTCGTCGCGCAGTGCCCAGAGCAGCGGCGTGTCGCCGGCCAGATCGACCTTGTAGGGCCGGTTGTTGATGTCGAGGGTGGTCATGGTGTGCCTGCCTTTCGGTGGTTCAATTGTTCGGTGGCGCAAGGTTCTCGCGGCCAAAGCCATGTTGCGCGTTCATGGAATGGCTTGATTCTTCGGGACAGAGGCCTAAAGCTCAAGGCAATTCCTGCAGAAGGCTTGCACAATCCTGCCAACTTCCGCAGAGACGGGCCTGCCCTCCGAACTCGGGTGGCATACTGGACTCGCTCCGCCGATACTGTAGAGGCCGTGTGAAACCCCCATGACCCATCCCACTTTGAGCCCCCAGGTGAACCGCCCGCGTTTGCCCGATTTTCTGAATGGCTTGGCGCTGCAGGAAGGCATTCACCCGACCCGAATTGACGGCGTGAAACTGATGCACACCACGCAGAGTTTTCCGCGTGCACCGCTGGTGTACGAGCCGTCGGTGGTGATCGTCGGGCAGGGTCACAAGATTGGCTACCTCGGCGGGGAGCGTTACTGCTATGACCGCGACAACTACCTCGTGCTGTCGGTGCCACTGCCGTTCGAGTGCGAAACACACGCGACGCCCGAGGCGCCGCTGCTGGGCCTGTCGGTCAGCCTGCAGCCAGCCTTGATTCAGGAGCTGCTGCTGCAACTGGACGAGGGCAACGCCGTGTTCCGTGCGCTGCCGCGCGGCATCTGCTCCGCGCCCATGACCGAGGCGCTGGAAGACGCCAGCTGCCGTCTGCTGCAGTGCCTGAGCTCCGAAAGCGACAGCCGCATCCTCGGGCCACAGCTGGTGCGCGAAATCGTGTTCCGGGTGCTGCAGGGGCCTTATGGCGGCGCGCTGCGCAACCTGGCAGCGCAACACACCCACTTCAGCAAGATCGCCCGGGCACTCAAGCGCATCCACGCCGACTACGCCCATGAACTCGACATCGACACGCTGGCGCGGGACGCGCACATGAGCGTCACCAGCTTTCACCACCATTTCAAGGCGGTCACCTCCAACTCGCCACTGCAGTACCTGAAAAGCATCCGGCTGCACAAGGCCCGACTGCTGATGGCGCACGACGGCGAGCGTGCGAGTGCCGCCGCGCTGCGGGTGGGCTACGACAGCGTGTCGCAGTTCAACCGCGAATTCAAGCGCGCGTTTGGCAGCAGCCCCACAGAAGATGTTCAGCGCCTGCGGGCTACGGGCGCCGTCGGGTCCGTAACACCATCAGCCCAAACAGCGTCGCCGTGACGTACATCACCACCGAATAAACGGCAGCTGGCAGCGCCAGCTCGAAGTTCTGCAGCACCGACAGCGCGATGAAAATCGCCAGCGTTGAGTTGTGGATGCCAATCTCAAATCCGATCGCGGTGGACAGCGGTTTGTCCAGCCCGGTGGCCCGCGGCACAAAGTAGCCGGCCAGCAGGCTGACCAGGTTGAAAGCGACCACCGCGGTGCCGATCGTGGCGAACGAGCGCAGCAGTGCGTCCCATTCCTTGGCAATTGCCAGCACAGTGATGGCGGCCAACACCAGTGCGCTGAAAAGCTTCATGGGCCCGTCCATGCGCTGGCTGAAGGCCGGGGACCGCTGGCGCACCAGCATGCCCAGCGCCACGGGCACCAAGACCACCGCAATCACTTCCGCTACCTTGGCGAACTGAAGGGGTACCACCTGACTGCCGTTTGCGAAAGCGGCAATGGCCAGGTTGGCGATCAGCGGCAGCGTGACGATGGACAAGACCGTGTTGATGGCGGTGAGCGATATGTTCATGGCCACATTGCCGCCAAACAGGTGGCTGAACAGGTTGGCCGTGACGCCGCCGGGTGACGCGGCCAGCAGCAGCAGGCCAATTGCAAACACCGGCTGCACCTGCAGCGCCACCACCAGTCCATAACAGGCCAGCGGCAACACCACCACCTGCAGCAGCAGCGCCACCAGCACCGCTTTGGGGTGATGGGTCAGGCGCTTGAAGTCGTCCGGCACCAGCGACAGGCCCAGGCCGAACATGACGAGCGCCAGCGCAACAATGAGCAAGTTGGGCAGAAGGGCAAGGAAGTTCATGGCATGTCTCCTCTGTTGTTGGCCGGCAGTGTCCGGTGCAAGCCGGCCGCCGCCCGTCGCCTGGGCGTCAGCCCACCGACACGTTGACCCGCGGTGCCAGGGCGCACATCAGCTCATAGCCCACTGTGCCACCGGCCAAGGCCACCTCGTCAATCGACAGCACCGCGCCGTTGGACGCACGACCCCAGAGCGTGACTTCGCTGCCGTGGCCGCTGCCGGGCAAACCGGTCAGGTCCACCGCGATCAGGTCCATGCTGACGCGGCCCACCGTGCGGCTGCGCTGACCGTCCACCAGCACCGGGGTGCCGTGGCTGTTGGTGCCGGGGCAGTGGCGTGGGTAGCCGTCGGCGTAGCCGCAGGCGACCACGCCAATCCGCATCGGCCGGTCGGCCACAAAGCTGGAGCCATAGCCCACGCTCGCGCCCACCGCCAGGGTTTGCACGCCGACGATGCGCGAAGTCAGCGTCATGGTGGGCAACAGCCCCCAGTCGGCGGCGCTGTGTTCGGGGAAGTCGGTCGAGCTGCCGTAAAGCACGATGCCCGGGCGCACCCAGTCGGCAGACGCCGCCGCGTGGCGAAGCAGCCCAGCGCTGTTGCTGAGTGTGCGTTCGCCGGGCAGGTCAGCCGTGGTGGCGTCGAACAGCGCCACCTGGCCTGCCACGCCTTTGGCGCCATCGGCGTCGCTGAAGTGGGTCATTAACGAAATTTCGTCTACCTGGGGCAGGGCGTTGAGCCGCGTCCAGGCGGAGCGGTAACTCTGCGGGGCAAAGCCGAGCCGGTTCATGCCGCTGTTCAGTTTGAGAAACACCCGGTGAGGCAACTGTGTTTTGTGGGTGGCAAGCAGGTCAATCTGCTCCCCGCAATGCACCGTGTGCCAGAGGTCCAGGCGCGAGCACAGTTCGAGGTCGCGCAGCTCGAACACACCCTCAAGCAGCAAGATGGGACCGCGCCAGCCCAATTGGCGCACGCGCACGGCCTCGTCCAAGTCCAGCAGCGCAAAACCATCGGCCCCACGCAAGCCGTCGAACACCCGCTCAATGCCGTGCCCGTAGGCGTTCGCCTTGACCACCGCCCAGACGCGGGCGTCGGGCGCCGCCTCGCGAACCCGGTGCAGATTGTGGCGCAGCGCGTCGGTGTGGATGGTGGCGTGTATCGGGCGGGGCATGCGTGGCTGATGGGCTGGAAGGGTACCGTGCAGAGTGAAGATTGCGGCGGCACCGCCATGATATAACCCGCTGTCGGGCGAGAGTCAGACGGAGACAGAGCACCCCCAACCCAAGCGCCAGCCACACTGGCGCATGCGAGTATTTCCCCTCAATGAAGCGCGGTTTTTACACCATCATGGCGGCCCAGTTCTTTTCGTCACTGGCCGACAATGCTTTGTTCGTGGCCGCGATCGAACTGATCCGCGCCGGTGGTGGGGCCGAATGGCAGCGTGCCGCGCTGGTGCCGATGTTTGCGCTGTTTTACGTGGTTCTGGCACCTTTCGTAGGTGCCTTTGCCGACGCCTGGCCCAAGGGCCGGGTGATGTTCTTCAGCAACGCGATCAAAGTGGCGGGGTGTTTGCTGATGCTGTTCAGCGTGCACCCGCTGCTGGCTTACGCCATCGTCGGCCTGGGGGCTGCCGCCTACTCGCCAGCCAAGTACGGCATCCTCACTGAACTGCTGCCGGCGTCGCAACTGGTCAAGGCCAACGGCTGGATTGAAGGGCTGACGATCGGCTCCATCATCCTGGGTGTGTTGCTGGGCGGGCAGCTGGTGGGCGTGCGGATCTCATCATTGCTGCTGTCGTTCGACCTTCCCTACATCAATACGCCGATCGACACCCCGGCCGAAGCCGCCATTTGTGTGCTGGTGTTCGTCTACATCCTGGCCGCGTGGTTCAACACCCGCATTCCGCTCACCGGCGTGGCGATGCGGCCGATGCCGAGCAACAAGCTCGCGCTGCTGGGTGACTTCTGGCAGTGCAACAACCGGCTCTGGCGCGACAAATTGGGCCAGATTTCGCTGGCCACCACCACGCTGTTCTGGGGCGTGAGCGGTAACCTGCGCTACATCGTGCTGGCGTGGAGTGCGGCCGCGCTGGGCTACAGCACCAGCCAGGCGTCCAGCCTGGTGGGTGTGGTAGCGCTGGGCACAGCGGTGGGCGCGATTGTGGCTTCGGTCAAGATGAAGCTCGACCAAGCCACCAGCGTCATGCCGCTGGGCATTGGCATGGGCGTGCTGGTGATTGCAATGAACTTCATCGACAACGTCTGGGTGGCGGCGCCCTTTCTCATCATGCTGGGCGCCCTGGGCGGCTTTCTGGTGGTGCCCATGAACGCGCTGCTGCAGCACCGGGGCCACAACCTGATGGGCGCGGGTCGGTCCATTGCAGTGCAAAACTTCAACGAGCAGGCCTGCATCTTGTTGCTCGGCGCCTTCTACAGCCTGTCCACAGGTCTGGGCATGTCGGCCTTCGCGGCCATCACCGCCTTTGGCCTGGTGGTGGCGGGGGTGATGTGGGTCATCAAACGCTGGCATGCCAGCAATTGCGTTCACCACCGCGCCGAGGTCGAGCGCCTGCTGGACATTGCCCGAAGCGACAACACCCATGGCTGATGGCCGCCCGGCCTCTCCCATTCTCCCGGTCACCGCTCTTACCCTGAACGCCCTGATCTGGGGCCTGTCGTGGTGGCCGTTTCGTGCGCTGGATGCGCGCGGCGTGCATGCGCTGTGGGCCACAGCGCTGGTGTTCTCGCTCGCGTTCGGGGTGGTCTGGCTGGGCGTGAGGGCCTGGCGCCCGCAAGTGCTGCGAGGCGCCTTGGCCAGCAGTGGGTTGTGGCTCCTGGCACTGGCCGCGGGCTTCACCAACGTTGGATTCAACTGGGCTGTGACCACCGGCGACGTGGTGCGTGTGGTGCTGCTTTTTTACCTGATGCCGGCCTGGGTGGTGCTGTTGGCCTGGCCGCTGCTGGGCGAGCGGCCCGGTCTGGGCGCCTTGTCGAGGCTGGTGCTGGCCTTGGTTGGTGTGCTGCTGGTACTGAAAACCCCAGACTCCCCCTGGCCAGTGCCCGAGAGCTTGCCGGACTGGCTGGCGCTGGCCGCGGGCTTCTGTTTTGCGCTCACCAACATTTTGCTTCGCCGGCTGCAAGGCTGTTCTGATGCGGCGCGCATGCTGGCCATGTTTGCCGGCGGGGGCGTGGTGGCCCTGCTGGTGGCCGGTGTGGGCGGCTGGGGCGGCTGGGTACCTTTGCCCCCGGCTCCGGAGTCTGACTGGCTGCTCCTGGCAGCGGGCTTAGGCGTGGCGTTTCTGGCGGGCAACATGGCACTGCAGTACGGCGCCGCGCGGCTTCGGGCCAACACCAGCAGCTTGGTGATGCTTTCCGAGGTGGTGTTTGCCAGCCTGTCGGCGGTGTGGCTGGGTGCGGCGCAACTGGAGTCGCGCACCTTGCTCGGCGGTGCACTCATCGTGCTGGCGGCGTTGATGGCATCATGGGCACAGATGACCCCTTCGACACCGAAACCGGAGACCGCCGCATGACCGCCCTCTACGATTTTGACGCCCTCCAGATCGACGGCACCCCAGTCCCACTGGCCCGCTTCAAAGGCCAGGTGCTGTTGATCGTCAACACCGCCAGCGCCTGTGGCTTCACGCCCCAGTTCGCTGGGCTGGAGCAATTGCACCAGACCTACGGCGGCAAAGGCCTGACGGTGCTGGGCTTCCCCTGTAACCAGTTTGGCTCGCAAGACCCTGGCAGCAACGACGAGATCGCGTCTTTTTGTTCGCTCAATTACGGCGTGAGTTTTCCGATGATGGCCAAGGTGGACGTCAATGGCAGCAACGCGCACCCGCTCTACCAGTACCTGACCAAAGAGGCGCCCGGTTTGCTGGGCAGCAAGGCGATCAAGTGGAACTTCACCAAGTTTCTCGTTGGGAAAGACGGGCAGGTTCTCAAGCGCTATGCGCCCACCGACGCACCGAAGAGCCTCGCCAAGGACATTGAAGCGGCCTTGGCGGCCTGAGACGTCAGGACGCCGCCGTCAGCGCGGCATCCAGCACTTCCACCCAGTGCTTCACCGGTGTGCTGGTTCCGCTTTGCAGGTGGGTGATGCAACCGATGTTGGCCGAGACAATCGCCTCGGGCGCCAACGCCGCCAGGTGCCCCAGCTTGCGGTCACGCAGCGTGCCCGCCAGCTCCGGCTGCAGGACCGAGTAAGTGCCCGCCGAGCCGCAGCACAGGTGCGGCTCGTTCAGGCTGGTGCTGACCTTGAAGCCCAAGGCGCCGAGGTGTTTTTCGACCCCGCCGCGCAGCTGCTGGCCATGCTGCAAAGTGCAGGGCGGATGAAATGCGAGTTGGCCTGTGCTTGCCTTAATCTTGCCGTGCAGCTTCTCCGCCAACTCAGGCAAGAACTCGCTCAGGTCTTTGGTCAACGCGCTAATGCGGGCTGCTTTGTCGGCGTACAGGGGGTCGTCGCGCAGCAGGTGGCCATAGTCCTTGACCGTCACGCCGCAGCCGGAGGCATTCATCACAATGGCTTCCACGCCGGCTTCCACATGCGGCCACCAGGCGTCGATGTTGGCCCGCATGTGGACCTTGCCGCCGTCTTGGTCGTTGAGGTGAAACTTCACGGCACCGCAGCAGCCTGCGGCAGGCGGCACCACGGCCTCGATGCCTGCAGCGTCCAGCACCCGCGCGGTGGCGGCATTGATGTTGGGCGCCATGGATGGTTGCACGCAACCTGCGAGCATAAGCACCCGCCGGGCGTGCGTGCGGTCTGGCCAGGTGCCAGCGGGTCGAGCCACTGGTACCTTGTTTTTCAGGCCCTGTGGCAGCAAACCGCGTACCAATTGTCCCACCTGCATTGCCGGGCCGAACAGCGGAGAGGGCAGCCCCTCTTTCAGTGCCCAACGCGCGGCCTTTTCGGTCAGAGGACGGGGCACCTTGAGGTCGACGATCTTGCGGCCGATGTCGACCAAGTGACCGTACTGCACGCCGCTGGGGCAGGTGGTTTCGCAGTTGCGGCAGGTTAGACAACGGTCCAGATGCAACTGCGTCTTTCGGGTCGGCAATTCGCCCTCCAGCACCTGCTTGATGAGGTAGATGCGACCGCGAGGACCATCAAGTTCGTCGCCCAGCAACTGGTAGGTGGGGCAGGTGGCTGTGCAGAAACCGCAGTGCACACATTTGCGCAGGATGGCTTCGGCTTCGGCGCCGTCGGCGGTGCCGGCGAATTCGGGGGCGAGGTGGGTTTGCATCGGCAGTGTGTGCGGCGGTGGGCTACTGGTTCAAAGGTCGGCGTAAAGACGGCCGCGGTTGAAGATGCCCGCCGGATCGAACTCTTTTTTCAGTTCGCGGTGAATGCGGGCGAGCGGCGCAGACAGTGGCGAGAACACCGCCACTTCGTGCCGTGGCGCCTCACCAGACGCTCTGAAAAGCGTAGCATGCCCACTATATTCGACCAGGGCTGAGCGGAGTTTTTTATCGAAATTAGCAGTTTGCTTGAGCCAGCGCTGTCCGCCGCCCCATTCCGCCAGCGTCGGGCCAAGACCCAGGGGAGGCGTGGTGTCGGCTACGCTGACGCGCCACAGCACCTGGCCCGGTTGCAGCACAAAGAACGGGTGGGTTTGTTCCCGCAGGCTGGCCCAGAAAGCGGGCGCGTCGTCGCGCAGCGCCATGCCACCCATGCGGGCTTGGGCTGCCTGCACGGCGGCCTGTGCGCCCCGCAGGCGCACCCACAGTCGGTCGGCGTACCAGCACGAGGCGTTGATGGGCAGCGGCATTCCTCCCCAGCGGTTGAGCTGGGTGATGGCGCTTGCCTCGTCCAGCTCAAACACCAACGTGGCTTCGGCCACTGGCTGGGCCAGCACCTTCAACGTTACCTCGGTCACGACGCCAAGTATGCCCAGGGCGCCCACCAGCAGGCGCGACACGTCGTAGCCGGCGACGTTCTTCATCACCGTACCGCCGAACTGCAGCGGCTGACCCTGACCGTTCAGCAGTGTCACACCCAGCACATGGTCACGTACCGAACCGGCGCTGGGCCGCGCTGGACCACTCAGGCCGGCACTGACCATGCCGCCCAATGTGGCGCCAGGCCCGAAATGCGGCGGCTCGAACGGCAGCGCCTGATGGTGTTCTGACAACGCGGCTTCCAGATCAACCAGCGGTGTGCCTGCACCCGCCCGGATGTACAACTCGCTGGGCTCGTAACTGGTAATCCCATTCAGCGGGGTGGTGTCCAGGCGCTCACCCACCAGCGCTTGCCCATAAAAGTCTTTGCTGCCGCCGCCACAAATGCGCAGCGGTGCGGATCGCATGCGGGCGTCGTTGACCTGGTCGGTGAGGTGGCGCAGGGCGTGTTGCATGACCTTACTGTAAGTCAAGCCCTCGGCAGGACGCGTGATCTTTTTGAACGGCGGGCGTGGGTTATTTTGTGCGGCCGGCGGGGGCAGCGGCTGCCCCGGCGGGGGGGCGAGACAGCGCCGGCACGTCAAAGTAGAGGGTGCGTTCGGTGCCGTCGGTCTGTCTCACCTGCCAGCGGTCATAGCGGTGGGTGCCAATCTGCAGTGCAGGCTCGGTTTTGTTGAGAGGCTGGTAGCGCTCACGCTGAGCAATCAGCCAGCCTTCGGCCTCGCTGGGCAGCACCAGTTTGAGGGCGGTGGCGGTGGTGAGGCCGTTGCCGCTGGCGTTGATGGTCTGTACCAGTGCGGTGGCAAAGGCGCGGTGGTGGTTGCGCAGTTCAAGGTTTCGCTGCTCGTCGGCCATCGCGGCCATCAACAATTGCGCTTTGATGAAGGGCAACTCTGCAATGGGGGCGTACTTTTGCAACGGGCTAAGCGCCAGCAAGGCCTCGTCTGCCTGGCCTGCGTTCCAGTGTTTTTCGGCTTTCTGCAGGGCTTCGGCGTAGTCGGCCTCGATGCGCCCAGGTGACAGTTTGGCGCTGCGCAGGGATTGGCGCAGGAAGTTGGCGCGTTTCTGGACCAAGGGCAGCCGTTCATTGACGCTGAGGGGGATGGCCGCGGCCTGGCTGGGCACATGGCCCGCGGTTCCCAAGGCAAACACCATGGCGGCAGGCGCGAGCCAGCCCCACAAGTTTGAGCGGCGGCTTGAAGAAGTCGGGGGGATTGTCGAAGTCATCGGGCGGGATTGTCACCCAGCCGGGTAAAGCCATACTGGAATTGAGCAGCAAAACGAAAAAAATCCGCCAGGGCTTGGCACCCCGGCGGATCTCAATTGAAGAAACTCACTCTCACTTCCACCACGCGCTGGCTGCTTGCAACAGCCAGCGCGCGTATCTCTCTTTACCGGTTGTAGGCGGTCTCGCCGTGCGACGAGATGTCCAAGCCTTCGCGTTCTTCTTCCTCGGTGACACGCAGGCCAATCACGAGGTCGACAATCTTGTAGGCAATCAAGGACACCACAGCCGACCACACGACGGTCACGAGCACGCCCTTGAGCTGGATCCAGACCTGTGCGCCGATGGCGTTGGAGGTCACCGTCGCGGTCACCCAGTCGCCGACCAGACCAGGGCCACCCAGGGCCTGGTTGTTGAACACACCGGTCAACAAGGCACCGACGATACCGCCAACACCGTGAACACCGAACACGTCCAACGAGTCGTCTGCACCCAGCATGCGCTTGAGGCCGTTGACACCCCAGAGGCAGGCGAAGCCAGCCACGAAGCCGATCACGATGGCACCCATCAGGCCGACGTTGCCGCAGGCGGGAGTGATGGCGACCAAACCAGCCACAGCACCCGACGCAGCGCCCAGCATAGATGCCTTGCCTTTGCTCAGCGCTTCACCGATGCACCAGGCCAGCACGGCCGCAGCGGTGGCAGAGAAGGTGTTCATGAAGGCCAACACAGCGGAGTTGCCTGCCTCCAGCGCCGAGCCGGCGTTGAAACCAAACCAACCCACCCACAGCAA
>CAZANT010000047.1:0-11974 GCA_964486575.1 uncultured Burkholderiaceae bacterium
TCGCCCACGTTGACCACGGCAAGACCACCATGGTCGACCAGCTGCTGCGCCAGTCAGGCACCTTCGCCGAACACGAAAAAGTCGTTGACACGGTGATGGACAACAACGCGATTGAAAAAGAGCGCGGCATCACCATCCTGGCCAAAAACTGCGCGGTGACCTGGGAAGGCACCCACATCAACATCGTCGACACCCCCGGCCACGCCGACTTCGGTGGTGAAGTGGAACGCGCGTTGTCCATGGTCGACGGCGTGGTGTTGCTGATCGATGCCCAGGAAGGCCCGATGCCGCAAACCCGCTTTGTGACCAAGAAGGCACTGGCCCTGGGCCTCAAGCCCATCCTGGTGGTCAACAAGGTGGACAAACCCGGCGCCCGGCCCGACTACGTAGTCAACGCCGCGTTTGATTTGTTCGACAAACTCGGCGCGACCGACGAACAGCTTGACTTCCCGGTCGTGTACGCCTCTGGCATCAACGGCTGGTCGTCGATGGAAGAGGGCGCGCCCGGTGAGCAGTGGGGTCCCGACATGTCCGCCCTGTTCAACACCGTGCTCAAGCACGTGCCTGCCCAGACCGGTGACCCGGCCGCGCCACTTCAGTTGCAGATTTCCGCGCTTGATTTCTCAACCTTTGTGGGTCGCATCGGCGTGGGTCGCATCAGCGCCGGCACCATCAAACCCATGATGGATGTGGTGGTGATGGAAGGGCCGGACGGCAAGGCCATCAAGGGCCGCGTCAACCAGGTACTGACCTTCCAGGGTTTGGAAAGGGTGCAGGCCACCGAAGCTGGCCCGGGCGAGATTGTGCTGATCAACGGCATCGCCGACATCGGCATCGGCGTCACCGTGACCGACCCACTGAACCCGGCACCGCTGCCCATGCTCAAGGTGGACGAGCCCACGCTGACCATGAACTTTTGCGTCAACACCAGCCCACTGGCTGGCCGCGAGGGCAAGTACGTCACCAGCCGCCAGATCTGGGACCGCCTGCAGAAAGAGCTCCAACACAACGTCGCGTTGCGCGTCAAGGAGACCGACGAGGAAGGTGTATTCGAAGTTGCGGGTCGCGGTGAACTGCACCTGACCATCCTGCTGGAAAACATGCGTCGCGAGGGCTACGAGATGGCCGTTTCCAAGCCGCGCGTGGTGTTCAAGGACATCAACGGCGAGCGCCATGAACCCATCGAACTGGTAACAGCCGACATCGAGGAACAACACCAAGGCGGCGTCATGCAGGCGTTGGGTGAGCGCAAAGGTGAACTGGTGAACATGGAGCCCGACGGACGCGGGCGCGTGCGCCTGGAGTACCGCATTCCTGCGCGTGGCCTGATCGGTTTTTCCAACGAGTTCCTGAACCTCACCCGCGGCTCTGGCCTGATCTCCAACATTTTCGACAGCTACGAGCCACACAAGGGCGACATCGGTGGCCGTAAGAACGGCGTGCTCATCTCCATGGACGACGGTGAAATCTTCACCTATGCCCTGGGCAAACTCGACGACCGCGGCCGCATGTTCGTGCGCGCCAACGACCCGGTCTACGAAGGCATGATTGTCGGCATCCATAGCCGCGACAACGACTTGGTGGTCAACGCCACCCGCACCAAGCAGCTCACCAACTTCCGTGTCTCCGGCAAGGAAGACGCGGTCAAGATCACGCCACCGATCGAATTGACGCTGGAGTACGGCGTGGAATTCATCGAAGATGACGAGTTGGTCGAAATCACACCCAAGAGCGTGCGTTTGCGCAAGCGCTACCTGAAAGAGCACGAGCGCAAGCGCGCTGGCCGCTGATTGGGTCGCCGATTTTTCATATGACGCACAGGAGTCCGACCATGAACACCGGCAATCACCCCAACGACGTTTTGGTCGAGGTGCAGGGTCAACTGGGCTTGATCACCTTGAACCGGCCTCGCGCATTAAACGCCTTGTCGCTGGGCATGGTGCGCACCTTGGCTCATGCGCTGCGTGATTGGCGGGATGACCCATCCGTTCTCGCCGTGGTGGTGCGTGGTGCCGGCAAAGAAGACGCCTTTGGCAATTTCTGCGCTGGGGGCGACATCCGCTTCTTTCACACCGCCGCGCTGGCCGGTGACGGCGCGTTGGCTGACTTCTTCACCGAGGAATACAGCCTCAACCACCTGATTGCCACCTACCCCAAGCCCTACATCGCGTTGATGGACGGCATCGTGATGGGCGGTGGTATGGGCATCAGCCAGGGCGCCAGCCTGCGGGTGGTGACCGAGCGAACCAAGATGGCCATGCCCGAGACCGGCATTGGCCTGTTCCCTGACGTGGGCGGCAGCTACTTTTTGAGTCGTTGCCCAGGCCGTGTCGGTGAGTACCTGGCGCTAACGGGCCTGACCATCGGCAGCGCAGAAGCCTTGGCCTGGGGCCTCGCCGATGGCCATGTCAGCGCGGGCGAACTGCCGGTGATCTGGAACAAGCTGGTGGCTACGCCTTTCGAGAGCAGCGCGGCAGTGGAGCACTGGCTGCGAACCCGATTTGCCGCCCCAGCCCCTAAAAAAGCCAGCCATGCCGCGATCGACACGATATTCGGTCTCGACAGCGTTCAGGCCATGGTGGACGCGCTGGCCGCCGACACCAGCGACTGGGCACGCGACACGCTGGCCCTGTTGCGTAAACGATCGCCATTGATGCTGCACGTGGTGTTGGCACAAATCCGTCGAGGCCGCAGCATGGGTCTGGCCGACGCGCTGCGCATGGAGCGCGACATGGTGCACCAGTGTTTCCACCTTCGCGCTGGCGCGGCCAGTGAGACAGTGGAGGGTATCCGCGCGCTGGCCATCGACAAAGACCACCAGCCGCGATGGAGTCCCGCGCGGATAGAGGATGTGCAAGCTGCCGATGTGGCCGCCTTTTTCGCCAGTCCGTGGTCGCCAGAAAAGCACCCCTTGCGCCAGCTTGGCTGACGTGCCCGCCACTCAGCGGTTGCGGCTTTTCATGGCGCGCTCTACTTCGCGCTTGCCTTCGCGGTCCTTGATGGTGTCGCGCTTGTCGTGTTCGGCCTTGCCTTTGGCGAGTGCAATCTCGCACTTCACCTTGCCAGCTTTCCAATGAAGGTTCAGCGGAACCAGCGTGTAGCCTTTTTGCTCGACCTTGCCCACCAGGCGCTTGATTTCTGCCTTGTGAAGCAGCAGCTTTTTGGTACGCACCGAATCCGGATTGACGTGGCTGGATGCGGTCTTCAACGGGTTGATTTGGCAGCCCAGCACAAACAACTCGCCATCGCGGATCAGCACATAGCCATCGGTGAGCTGGACCTTGCCCTCGCGCAGCGCCTTGACCTCCCAGCCCTCCAGCACCATGCCGGCCTCAAAGCGTTCTTCAAAGAAATAGTTGTACGCGGCCTTCTTGTTGTCGGCAATGCGGGTGTTCTTCGGGGCGGAGGCGTCGGATTTCTTGACCATGGACAGCAGTTGAGGGCTCACGGCTTCAATACAATTGCCCGCGAAAACTACATTCTAGTTTGTGGCCTTTGCCGATCCCCATCTCCCGGCCCAACGGAAGGCCGTTCAGCCACCTGCCCCGCCCCATGAAAAGCGTCCAAAAATCGGTGTTGATCTGGTACAGCGCCGAGGAAATGTTCCGGCTCGTTGCCGATGTGCCGTCGTATCCGGCGTTTTTGCCCTGGTGCAGCCATGCCAAGGTGCTGGCCGAAGACGCGGGTGGCATGACCGCGGAGGTGGGTATCCATTTCAGTGGCATAAGGCAGAGCTTCACTACCCGCAACACCCACCATGGCGCCGAGCGCATTCACCTGCAACTGGTGGATGGGCCGTTTTCCCAGTTGGACGGCGAGTGGCGGTTTGTGACGCTGGGCCCCGCCACCGACACGGCTGCTGGTCGCGCGTGCCGGGTCGAACTGCAACTCAACTATGGCTTTGACAACGCCGCACTGGCCATGCTTGTGGGCCCTGTCTTTGACAAGATCGCCGGCAGTTTGGTGGACGCGTTTGTGAAGCGTGCCGAACAGGTCTATGGCTGAGTCCGTGCCAGCGGGCGGCATGCCGGTGGAGGTGGTGTATGCGCTGGGGCCGCGGTCGGTGCTGGAATGGCCGCTGGTCTTGCCCGCCGGCAGCACCGTGGGCGATGCGGTTCGCGCCAGCGGTGTGCTGCAGCGTTGTCCCGAACTGCAACACGATGCTCTGGCCGTGGGCATTTGGGGTGATGTCGTCACACTGGACCAGCTGCTGTCGGAGGGCGACCGCGTGGAAATCTACCGCCCGTTAAAAGTGGACCCCAAAACGGCGCGGCGCGAGCGTTTCCGTCAGCAGGGCGCACGTGGCGCCGGTTTGTTTGCCCGCAAGCGACCCGGTGCCAAATCCGGCTACTGACCTACTTGCAGTCGGTGGCAATCACGCCCTGAATGCGCTTGAGTTCGGTCGCTCGGCCGGCATCATCCAAAAACTCACGTTCCCCTTGGGCGTTCGCCCGGGCCACGCGCACGCCCGATTCATAGGTGGCTTTGGCCTGCTGGGCGCGGGTGCAGTTGTCAGCGCGGGTTTTCGCCAGTTTGTCCGCTTCGGCCTTTTGTTTGGCCGCCTCGAGTGCCTTTTCGGCATCGGCCTTCTTTTTGTCGTCTGCCTCCGCCTTGGTGACGGGGAGTGCACTGGCCGCAGTGGCTGGGCGGCTTGCGGCCGAGGCAGGTGTTTGGGCGGTGGTGGCGGGTTCACCCAAATCGACTTGGCGCGCGATGCCGCCAGGCTGTTTGACGATGTTGCGCGTCGGCACGTCAGGCGGTGGGGGACGGTCGCTGAACACCAGGCTGCCGCTGCTGTTGCGCCAGGCCCACTGGGCCGATGCGGGGGCCAGTGACAGGAAACAGGTGAGGGCGAGCAGGAGGTGAAAGCGCTTCATGCCGCCAGTTTATCGCCAGCGGGTTGGGCACGCCAAGCGCAGCAGCCCACAGGTACAATTCATTTTTTGGAGCTTTCACATGCGGCTTTTAGGAAAAGCGCTCACCTTCGACGACGTTTTGTTGGTGCCAGCGTACTCCCAGGTTCTGCCCAAGGACACCTCGCTCTCGACCCGTTTCTCCCGCAACATCACCCTGAACCTGCCGCTGGTATCCGCCGCCATGGACACCGTGACCGAGGCGCGTCTGGCGATTGCCATTGCACAAGAGGGCGGCATCGGCATCGTTCACAAGAACCTCACCCCCAAACAGCAGGCGGCCGAAGTTGCCCGCGTCAAGCGCTACGAGTCTGGTGTGCTGCGTGATCCGGTGGTGATTACGCCCACCCACACCGTTCGGCAGGTGCTGGACCTGGCGGAACAGCTGGGTGTTTCGGGCTTCCCGGTGTGCGACGGCGGCAAGGTGGTCGGCATTGTGACCAACCGCGACCTGCGCTTCGAGACCCGGTACGACGTGCCGGTCAGCCAGATCATGACGCCGCGCGACAAGCTCGTGACCGTGACCGACGGTACCTCGCTGACCGAAGCCAAAGCCTTGCTGAATCGGCACAAGCTCGAGCGTCTGCTGGTCATCAACGAAGCGTTTGAGCTCAAGGGCCTGATCACTGTCAAAGACATCAACAAACAAACCAGTTTTCCGAACGCAGCGCGCGACGCCGCTGGCCGCCTGCGCGTGGGTGCGGCGGTGGGCGTCGGCGAGGGCACCGAGGAACGCGTTGAACTGCTGGTGAAAGCAGGTGTTGATGCGATTGTGGTGGACACCGCACACGGCCACAGCCATGGCGTGATCGAGCGGGTGCGCTGGGTCAAAAAGAACTACCCGCAAATCGACGTGGTGGGCGGCAACATCGCCACTGGCGCGGCCGCACTGGCGTTGGCGGAAGCCGGTGCCGACGCGGTCAAGGTTGGCATTGGCCCAGGCTCCATCTGCACCACCCGCATCGTCGCTGGTGTGGGCGTGCCGCAAATCATGGCGATTGACAACGTGGCCAAGGCGCTGAGGGGCAGCGACGTCCCGTTGATTGCCGATGGCGGCATCCGCTACAGCGGCGACATTGCCAAGGCGATTGCTGCTGGTGCCAGCACGGTGATGATGGGCGGCGTGTTCGCCGGCACCGAAGAGGCGCCGGGCGAGATCGTGTTGTTCCAGGGCCGAAGCTACAAAAGCTACCGTGGCATGGGCAGCATCGGCGCGATGCAGCAAGGCAGCGCCGACCGCTATTTCCAGGAAGCCACCAGCGGCAACCCGAATGCCGACAAGTTGGTGCCCGAGGGTATTGAGGGCCGAGTGCCGTACAAGGGGTCGATGGTTTCCATCGTGTTCCAGATGGCCGGCGGCCTGCGCGCCAGCATGGGGTATTGCGGCTGTGCCACCGTGGACGACATGAAGGAGAAGGCCGAATTTGTGGAGATCACATCCGCCGGAATCCGCGAGAGCCACGTTCACGACGTGCAGATCACCAAAGAAGCACCGAACTACCGGGCGGAATAAACCACCGCCCAGCCACAGGGGCAGCCGAAGGGCCGCCCCTTTTTCTTTTTGCCCCGCCGCCATGCAACACCAGAAAATCCTCATCCTCGATTTCGGCTCCCAGGTCACACAGCTGATTGCCCGCCGGGTGCGCGAAGCCCATGTGTATTGCGAAGTCCACCCCTGTGACGTCAGCGACGCCTGGGTTCAGGCCTACGCAGCGGATGGCACGCTCAAGGGGGTGATTCTCTCCGGCAGCCATGCCAGCGTGTACGAAGACAGCACCGACAAGGCGCCGGCTTCGGTGTTTGGTCTCGGGGTACCGGTGCTGGGCATCTGTTATGGCATGCAGACCATGGCCCACCAGCTGGGCGGCAAAGTGGAAAGCGGCCACCAGCGGGAATTTGGCTTTGCCGCGGTACGGGCGCGCGGCCACACAGCGTTGCTCAAAGACATCGCCGATTTCACGACGCCCGAGGGCTTCGGCATGCTCAATGTCTGGATGAGCCACGGTGACAAGGTCACTGAGCTGCCGCCTGGTTTCAAGCTGATGGCCAGCACCGACAGCTGCCCGATTGCCGGCATGGCCGACGAGGTGCGCCGCTTCTACGGGGTGCAGTTCCACCCAGAGGTCACGCACACGGTCCAGGGCCAGGCCATGTTGGAGCGATTTGTGTTGGGCATCTGTGGGGCACAACCCGACTGGGTGATGCGCGATCACATCGCCGAAGCGGTGGAGAAAATCCGTGCCCAGGTGGGTGACGAAGAAGTCATTCTGGGCTTGTCGGGCGGTGTAGATTCGTCCGTGGCTGCCGCGTTGATCCACCGCGCCATTGGCGACCAGCTGACCTGCGTTTTCGTCGACCACGGCCTGCTGCGGCTGAACGAGGGTGACATGGTGATGGACATGTTTGTTGGCCAGTTGCAGGCCAAGGTGATCCGCGTTGACGCAGCCGACCAATTCTTGGGCCACCTCGCTGGGGTAAGTGATCCCGAATCCAAACGCAAGATCATCGGCCGCGAGTTCGTGGAGGTTTTCAAGGCCGAAGCCGCCAAACTCACTTCAAGTGGTGCATCTACAAAGGGCGCTAAGTGGTTGGCGCAAGGCACTATTTATCCGGATGTGATCGAATCAGGCGGTGCGAAGAGCAAAAAGGCTGTGACCATCAAAAGCCACCACAACGTCGGGGGTTTGCCGGAGCAACTGGGCCTGAAGTTGCTTGAACCCCTGCGTGATTTGTTCAAAGACGAGGTGCGTGAGCTGGGGGTGGCCCTTGGCTTGCCGACCGACATGGTTTATCGCCATCCCTTCCCTGGCCCCGGCCTGGGTGTGCGGATTCTCGGGGAAGTGAAGAAAGAGTACGCCGACCTGCTGCGCCGGGCCGATGCGATCTTCATTGAAGAATTACGCAACTTCCGCGATGAAGCCACCGGCAAGACCTGGTACGACCTGACCAGCCAGGCGTTTACCGTCTTCCTGCCGGTGAAAAGCGTGGGTGTGATGGGCGACGGCCGTACCTATGACTACGTGGTGGCCCTGCGCGCCGTGCAGACCAGCGACTTCATGACCGCCGACTGGGCCGAATTGCCTTACGCACTGCTCAAAAAGGTCTCCAGCCGCATCATCAACGAGGTGCGTGGCATCAACCGCGTCACCTACGACGTCAGCTCCAAGCCGCCCGCCACCATTGAGTGGGAATAAGTCGCTCCCTCCGTCACACCATGAGTTCCCAAATGACCGCCAGCACCCCCGCCACCGTGAGCGCCCAGCAACAGCAGTTTCAACCGGCCGCCGAGCCGCTCAGTGCCTTGCAGCAGGCCGCATTGGCCTACCACCGCCCGGCAGACGACAGCGACACCGCCGGCAAGCTCGCTATCCAGATCACCAAGCGTGTGGGCGGGCAGGACGATTTGTCCCTGGCCTATTCGCCAGGCGTGGCCGCACCGTGTGAAGAAATCGCGCGCGACCCGGCCTTGGCCTACGAGTACACCGCCAAAGGCAACCTGGTGGCTGTCATCAGCAACGGTACGGCCGTGTTGGGTCTCGGCGCCATCGGTGCGTTGGCCAGCAAGCCGGTGATGGAGGGCAAGGCGGTGCTGTTCAAGCGCTTCGCTGGCATTGACGCGTTCGACATCGAGATCGACGAAAGCGACCCGCAAAAGCTGATCGACATCGTCGCCAGCCTGCATCCCACGTTTGGTGGCATCAACCTGGAAGACATCAAGGCGCCAGAGTGTTTTCATATTGAGCGGGTGCTGCGCGAACGCCTCGACATCCCGGTGTTCCACGACGACCAGCACGGCACCGCCATTGTGGTGGCCGCCGGTTTGATGAATGCGCTGCACTTACAGGGCAAACAACTGGCCGATGTGCGTTTGGTTTGCAACGGCGCCGGCGCTGCCGCGATTGCCTGCCTCGAATTGCTGGTGGGCGTGGGCCTGAAAGCCGAGAACACCCTGGTGTGCGACTCGCGCGGCGTGATTTTTGAAGGCCGCCACGCCCCCGGCGACGACGGCGAGAAGGGCGCCTGGGCCCGCCAGACGCCGGCCCGCACGCTGGCCGAGGCGCTGGTCGGTGCCGATGTGTTTCTCGGTTTGTCTGGTCCCCGGCTGGTGAGCCAGGACATGGTGAAAACCATGGCGCCGGCGCCTGTGGTTTTTAGCCTGGCCAACCCGGAACCCGAGATCCGGCCCGAGCTGGTGGTGGCCGTGGCGCCTGAGGCCATCATTGCCACTGGCCGCTCTGATTACCCCAACCAGGTCAACAACGCACTGTGTTTCCCCTACCTGTTCCGCGCGGCGCTGGACACTGGGGTGCGTCAAATCAACGGCGAAATGAAGCAAGCGGCGGTACGCGCCCTGGCAGAACTGGCCCGCAGTGACGCCGGCTTTGGTCCGACCAAGCTGCTGCCCACTTTGTTGGATAACCGTCTTCTTGAGACTGTTTCATGGCGTGTCGCCCAGGCGGCAGTGGAGAGTGGCGTGGCCCGCAGGCCGTTTGACGCCAGCGCGTACCGGGCACGCCTGCAGCGTCTCGCGGCGCAAGTACAGGTCTGAGGCACAGGCCTGCCCGCAGTCTGGCGACCGCCGGGTAACTGGCTGGAAGAACCCCCATCCGTCGGCCGGGTGTGACTGCGGATCAATTGGCCCAGAGGCTGGCGGAGCCGTTTTCACCCGCAGCCAAGGTGCTGGTCAGGTGACGTGTGTGGCCGCCGTCGGATCGCTGGAGGCGTTCTGCACCTCCACGCTGATGGCGGCGCTTTCTGTGACCTCGTAGCGGCGGATGCGCCGGATCATGTCTTCCGTAAGGATTTGTCCGGCCGACAGCAGCAACATCCCTTCCTTGGACATCAGGTCTTTGGATAGCACCATGCCGGATTGAAGTTGCCTGGTGTCCAAAAGTGGCGCTGGCAGCGCTTTGTCGCGCTCGACCTGCAGGGTCTGGAGGAAGACGTCCAGCACCTCCGGGTCGAACTGTCCGCCCCGACCGCGCTGCATCAGGGTTTGTGCTTCTTCATGCGTCAGTTGCCCTCCCGTCAGGTGGCCGCGCAGCAGGTCGTCGTAGCTGGAGGCGACGGCGAGGATGCGTGCCCCAAGGGGCACGGCTTCACCAGACAAGCCGTCGGGAAATCCCGCGCCGTCGTAACGTTCGTGGTGGGCGCGGATGTAGCCAGCCACCTCCTGATGGGCGTCCAGAGCCATGAACGCTTGTGCACCGACCACCGGGTGCCGCTTGTACAGCTTCAACTCTTCGGGCGTGAGCCGGCCCACCGGTTTGCTCAGCACGTTGTCTGGCAGTGCCATGAAACCCACGTCGTGTAGGAGGCCCGCCACAAGGATGTCCTGGGTCTCGTCAGCTCCGCAGCCCATAGCCACCGCCGTTCTCCGCGCGAGGTCGCCTGTCCGCTTGCCATGTCCTGCCCCCACACCTTGGCGCAACTCCATCAGGTTGGAGAAGATCTTGATGCTCGTCAGGTAGTTGCGCTTGAGCTGCCCATTGGCTTTTTCCAACTCCTGGGTTCGGGCTTGAACGCGGTCTTCCAGGTTTGCGTTCAAGCGTTGCAGTTCGGCATTCTGGGTTCGGGTCAGGGTTTCGAGGCGGGTGCGCTCCCGACCCAGCGCGCGGCGCTCCGCCGCCTGACGCACCGCGATGCGAAGTTCCAGGTCATCCCACGGTTTGTGGAGGTAGCGGTAGATCTGTCCCCCGTTGATGGCTGCAACCGTGGCGTTCATGTCGGAGTAGCCAGTCAGCAGGATCCGTTCCGTGTCTGGCCACCGCTGTCGAATCTGCGCCAACAGTGAGGCACCATCCATGCCCGGCATGCGCATGTCGCTAACGACCACGTCGACATTGTCATGTGCCATCAGGGCCAATGCTTCGGTGCCACTGCTGGCTTGCAGCAGGTGGCAGCCTTCAGGTCGCAAAGTACGTTTCAGCGCAGCGAGGATATTGGGCTCGTCGTCCACACAGAGCACAGTCCACGTCGCGGGCGCACCGGCGACCGTTTCCGCGCTGCTCGTCGCGCCGCCAAGGGTTGTCACGCTGGCTCCACCACAGCGGGTTGGTTGACTGGGAGGGTGATTCTGAAGGTGGTGCCAGTGCCAACCACGCTGCTGACCTCTAAACGTCCGCCGTGCTTTTGCACAATGCCATACGAAAGTGACAGGCCCAGGCCGGTGCCCTTGCCAACAGGCTTGGTGGTGAAAAACGGGTCAAAGATCTTTTGCAGGTTTTCTGCAGCGATGCCCGCACCGTTGTCGGCAATTTCCACCCATACCTGCGCGCCATCGACCCCGGTACGGATACGGATGTTGCCGCGTTCCGCCCCAATGGCTTGGGCGGCATTCACCAGCAGGTTCAAAAAAACTTGGTTCAGTGCGGAGGGCAGGCACTGTACCTCGGGCAACGGACCATAGTCCTTCACCACGTCCGCCTTGTACTTGATCTCGTTGTTGACGATGTTCAGGGTCGAGTCGATACCCTTGTGCAGGTCCACGTACTCCCACTCCTGCCGGGCGTCGACACGGGAGAAGTCTTTGAGGTCCTGAACGATCTTTTTTACCCGCTGGATGCCATCACACGACTCGCGCATCAGGTTGGGGATGTCCTGTTTGAGGTAGTTGATGTCGATCTCTTTTTTGGTGTCCAGCACGCGTTGGCGCTGGACCGGATGGTCAATCAGCGCTTCGCAGGACTCGTACACCGCAAGCATTTTGAACAGGTCGTCCAGATACTGCGTCAGCGTGCCGAAGTTAGAGAAAATGAACCCAATCGGGTTGTTTATTTCGTGCGCCACGCCTGCCGCAAGTTGGCCGATCGAGGCCAGTTTTTCGGACTGAACCAGTTTGTTCTGCGCGTCCGACAACCGGGTGTTCAACAGCTTGAGTTCGCGGTTGGCTTGGAGCAGTTCCTCTGCCACGGATCGGATTTGTTCGCCCGACATGGCCGACAGGTTGGTCTCCCTGTCTGTGACTTCGGGGGGGTAACGGTTCATTTCAGCTCCTGTTTCACGCCCAACACCGCTTGCAGGTTGGTGTACTCCTCGCCAGCCTGCGTTTGCAATGCAGT
>CAZANT010000048.1:0-11942 GCA_964486575.1 uncultured Burkholderiaceae bacterium
GTAGTCGACGAGGAAGTCGCCTTTGGCGTTGGCGGGCTTGGTGACTTTGGGCATGCGGTGGCTCCGGTTGGTTGGGCAAATAAGTTGTGGTTGAGGTGCTGCGCGCCGCCTCCCAAAGCACCCAACGTGCCACGGTCAGGCCACTCGGACCGCGTGCAGCGCGATCAAGGTGCGACCAACGAACTTGCGCGCAAATGATTGGCCGTTAACTTTTTTTCAACCCGTTGGCTGCGATGGCAAGGGGGAAGCCGCGCAATGCTGCGGCGCACCAGAAAGTGCACAACATCACGCACTGCCGTGGTTCGCGGCAGCGGTGTTTGTGCAATGGGTGTAGGGCGGCCCGCTGGGTGGGGCCTGTGCCGGCGCCTGCCTCAGGCGTGGCTGACGAGCGCGCTGCGGTCCGGCGCGTCCAGATGGGGCAGGGTGTTGAAGGTGAGCAGCATGTGCCGCCGCGCGCTGAAGGCGAACTCGGTCAAGGCGCTGTTGCGGATGCGCAGGTTCAACTCAATCGTGGTTTCTGGTGTGGTGCCCAGCACGTGACCCACCGCGGTGGCGATCGGCCCGCCGCTGGAGACCAGCAGCACGTTGCCACTGCACTGGCTCCTCACGTGGTCCAGCGCGGCCACCACGCCGGCGCGGAAGTCGTTGTAACTTGGCATGCCGCGCGGCGTGACCACACCGGCCATCCACTGCGTCAAGCCATCGCGCAGCAGGCGGAAGTGGTGGCGGTAGGCCTCGGGCGTGTCGGGCTTGGCGAGTGGTTGTGGGTGGATCGCGGTGATCACCGCCTCGGCGTCGTACTCGTTCAGGCCAGGCCAGACGAGCGGCGCTGGCGGCGCCGCCCATTGCGCGCCTTCGGCGATGCCAGCCCAGGTCTGGGCGTGGCGCTTGAGACTGCCGGTGAGCACCGCGTCAAAGACCTGCCCCTTGTGGCGGAAGTATTCGCCCAGCAGCACGCTTTGTTGATGGCCCAGCGGGCTGAGTTGGTCGTAGTCGGCCGCACCAAACGAGGCCTGGCCGTGGCGCACAAGAGTCAAGGTTCCCATGAGCGGATTGTGCGGTGCACGCTGCGGCGGGGTCTGTCGCTGCCGTGACCGGTCTCCAAGCGCTGATTTCAGACCAAAACGGCTTGGAGCCCAGATAAAAACTGGTGGGAGTGCTATTGATTTTGACTCTACCAGTCGCCCGGGTGACGCGCCGGCGTCAACGCAAGCCGGCTTTTTGAAGCCGGTAGGAAAACTGCCGCGCGGTGAGGCCGAGCGCCTGCGCGGCACGCGACTGGTTGCCTTGATGCAGGTCGAGTGTGGCGCGCAGGGTGTCCGGGCTGTGGGAGCGGGCTTGGATGTACTCACGCACCAGCGGCAAGCGCTCTACCGACGGCAGCAAACGCGCCACTTCGGCGGCGGGCACCACGGTGCTGTCGGCCAGCAGCACCAGCCGTTCCATGGCGTGCCCCAACTCGCGCACATTGCCGGGCCAGTCGTAGGCCTCCAAGCGCTTCAGCGCCCCGGCCGAGAGCTGCACTTGGCGCTGGTGGGCCCGGTTGGCGCGGTCGAGGAATGTGAGTGCGAGCGTGCGGAGGTCGTCTCCCCGCTCGCGCAGCGCGGGCAGCGGGATCGGCAAGACGTTGAGCCGGTGGTACAGGTCGCGACGAAAACTGCCCCGCGCCACCGCGGCCTGCAGGTCGTGGTGGGTGGCGGCCACCACGCGGACGCCGACACCCGCCTCCGGCTGACCTCCGGGCCACAGCACGCTGCCCTCTTGCAGCACGCCCAGCAACTGGGCTTGCTGCAAGAGCGGCATCTCGCCGACCTCGTCCAGAAACAGCGTGCCCCGGTTGGCCGCGACGAGCTCGGCTGCGAACCCGGTGTCCGGCATGGCCGCGCAGTTCACCCGGACAAAAGGCGCATGGTGACGCAGGCTGGCCCGGTGCAGTGCCTGCGCGAACAGCGCCTTGCCGGTGCCTGACTCACCGAGCAACAACACCGTGGCGTCGGTTGGTGCGACGCGTTCCAGTTCACCCAGTGCACGCAGCAGGCGGGGCGAACTGCCGAGGATGCTGCTGCGCGCTGCCGGGGTGCCCAGCGGATTGCTCGGAACCGTTGGCTGCCGCGTCAGCACCTGGGCCACCAAAGTGGCCAGCACCTGCAGCAGGGTGAGGTCGTCGTTCAGTGGGCGAAGGTGGCGTTCACGCAGGCAGCCGAGCACGCCCACCGTTTGCTGGTGAAACTGAATTGGCAGTGCCAGAAATGCCACTGGCTGCGGGGTGCGCGCCAGCGTGCGGCCGAGAAATAGGGTGTCCCCATTGATGTCGGGCACCAGCAGTGGCCGGCCGCTTGCCAGTACCCGGCCGGTGACGCCTTCGCCGCTGGCATACACGCCGCTGGCGATTTCCGCCGAGGTCAGGCCGTAGGCATAGCGGATGCGTGAGGTGGCCGCTGCCCCCTGACGGGTGGCGTCGGCCAGGACGATGCGGCCTCGGTTCAGGCCGAGCAACTCCGACATCAGGTGCAACATTCCCCTCAGCACCCGTTCGGGGGGCAAGGTGCCGCCCATCAGCCGAACCACTTCGCGCACCAGCAGCAGCTCGGACGCGCGCCATTGTGGGTCGTTCCTCGCCTCTGTCTGGGAGGCGCTGGGCGCCGAAGCGGCGACGGCCATAGAGACCGGGGGAACAGGGGCAAACATGCCCAGTTAAAGCAAGAAGCCCGCCCGCGCGGCGGTACGTCTCAGAGATTGACCTGCCCGGTGATGGCGCTGACGCAATGGCCCCCGACCCAGACCTGGCCCGCCGGGTCGCGCACCAGCCGCAACAGGCCGGCCCGTCCCAGCGCACTGCCCTGCGCGGCTGTGTAGCGCGAGGGCAAGCGCCCGTCGCCCATCAGCCACTGGGCCAAGCTGGCGTTCAGGCCGCCAGTGGCAGGGTCCTCGATGATGCCGGTGTGGGCGGCGAAGGCGCGCACCACCAGGTCGGTACCGAACGCGTTGGGTCCGGTGGCGGCCACGCCGACCTTGACGCCCAGTTCTCTCAACGCCTCGTGGTCGGGCGCAAGCTGGGTCACCGTGTCCGGGTGGTCGAGCAACAGGGCCTGCCACACCAGGCCATTGTCCAGCTGCGCACTGGCGCGCAGGCGGTGGCTGCTGAGCCGCAGGGCCACCAGCACCTGGGCCAGCAGCTCCGGCGCTGGAGCGGTGCGGACCATGGGTGGCGCCGCGAAAGCCAACTCGCCTTGCGTGCGCCGGATTTGGACCAGACCGGCTTCGCATTGCTGCACCACCGTGTCGCGCAGTTTGGGTTGGCCGCCCGTGGCCAGCCAGGCGTGGCAACTGCCAAGCGTGGGCTGGCCGGCAAACAGCAGTTCGGCGTTGGGGCTGAAGATGCGCAGCCGGTAGTCGGCCGCCGGGTCGGTGGGCGGCAGCACAAAGGTGGTGTCCGACAAGTTGGTCCAGCGGGCGAAACGCTGCATCGTGGCGTCGTTCAAGCCGCTGCCGTCCAGCACCACTGCCACCGGGTTGCCCAAATATGGCGTGGCGCTGAACACGTCCACCTGCTGGAAGGCGCGCGGCTTCACGGGGCCCTCAGCTCAGGCTGACGTCGAGCACACCAAGGGTGGCGGGTCGGGCCCGCACGCGGGCGTACCAGCGTTCCAAGTGCGGCCAGGAGGGGCGGGGCTGCGGCAGGGCGAACCAGCGGTGCACCTCGCAGGCCACCGGAATGTCGGCCATGGTGAACACATCGCCAGCGAGGTAGCGGTGCTGGGCGAGGTGGTGGTCGAGCAAGTGCATCAGTGCCTCGGTGGCGGCGGTGGACTGGGCGATCACCGCCGGGTTGCGTTGCTCGGCCGGGGTGCGTACCCACTGGAAGAAGGCGCCACGGCCTGCTGGGTTCAGGGTGGTCTGCTGCCAGTCCATCCACTTCTCGGCTTCAAATCGCTCGACCAAGGGTTCGGGGTAAAGAGTGCCCGCCGCATGCTGGGCGCACAGATAGCGAACGATCACATTGGATTCCCACAGTGTGGTGGTCTCGTCCTGAATCAGCGGCACGAGGCCGTTGGGGTTCAGGCGCAGGAAATCGGCGTCTTTCACCAGGCCAAACTGGCCTCCGGCGTCGGTGCGCTGCAGGGTCAAACCCAATTCTTGCGCCGTCCAAACGACCTTTCGCACGTTGATGGAGCTGAGTCGCCCCCAAAGGTGCAGCATGCTCAGCTCCGTCGTTGGGCCGTGGCCATCGCGGCGCGGATGGCGGCGGCCAGCGCGGCGACGCCGGTGTTGATCTGCGCGACCGTGGCGGTCACGAACGACAGGCGCAGGGTGCGCGGGTCAGGATCGCGGGCGTAAAACGCAGCGCCGGGCACAAAGGCCACACCAGCATCCACCGCCTTGGGCAGCAGGTCCACCGCGTTCAGGCCAGTGGGCAGTTGGGCCCACAAAAACATCCCGCCATCGGGTGAATTCCAGCGCACGCCGTCGGGCATTTCGCGTTGAAGGGCATCCAGCATCGCGTCACGCTGGGCCTTATACAGCGCCCGGATCGTGGGCACGTGGCGGTCGAGAAAGCCGCCTTGCATGACCTCGGACACCACGCGTTGGTTGAAGCTCGGGCTGTGCAGGTCGGCTGCCTGTTTGGCTTGCAGCAGCTTGGGGTACACGCCCTTGGGAGCCACCAGAAAACCCAGCCGCAGGCCGGGCGCCAGCACCTTGGAGAAGGAGCCGAGGTAGACGCAGCCGCCCGGATTCCGGGCGCTCAGTGGCGCCGGTGGGGGCATGTCAAACCACAAGTCGCCATACGGGTTGTCTTCCACGACAGGCAGGCCCAGCGCTTCGGATTCGAATGAGAGTGCGGCGCGGCGGGCGTCGGTGATGGTGCGGCCGGTGGGATTCTGGAAGTTGGGCAACAGGTAAATAAAGCGGGCGCGGTCGGTTCCCTGGCCGGTGTTTTCCCGCAGGTCGGCCAGCACGGGACCGTCGGCGTCGCTGGCCACGCTGTGCACCGTGGGCTCCATTGGGGTGAAGGCCTGCAGCGCACCGAGGTAGGTGGGGGTTTCGACCAAAATCCGGCTGCCGGCATCAATCATCACCTTGGCCACCAGGTCCAGGCCCTGCTGGGAACCGGTGGTGATCAGCACCTGAGACGGGTCCACCGGCCAAGGCAGGCCCGCGGCAACCTGTTCGCGCAGTGGGCCGTAGCCCTCGCTGGCGGCGTACTGCAGTGCGGCGGCGCCGTCGTCTTTGAGCACCTTGGCGCAGGCCTCGGCAAACGCCTCGACCGGAAAGGTCCGCGGCGAGGGCAGGCCGCCGGCAAAACTGATGATGCCGGGCCGCTCGGTGACCTTCAGGATTTCGCGCAGCACAGACGGGTTCATCCGCTGTGCCCGGTTGGCAATCGTCCAGTGCTGTCCCTCGGTCATGCTGCGTCCATCGTGTGTTCAAACCCCATTCTAAAAACTACAGCATCTCTTCCGGGGCGAATGGGCCAATCAATTTGAGCATCAGCTGCAGGCCGGTGCTGGCGTCGGGTTCGCGCGTGCTGTCGGGTAGGCCCGTGTGGGCGGGCGCAGCCCAGAGCAGCTGGCCATTGACGAGCTGCACCCGGTAGGCCTCGTTGGTCAGGGTGGTTTCAATCAATCGGGTGGCCTGGGCCGAAAGGCTTTGGCTGCGCATCAGCAGCGCGACTTCGGAATTCTGCAGCTGCGAGCGCAAGTCAAGGTTCATGGAGCCGACCACAATCAGCCGGCTGTCCATCACCACCAGCTTGGTGTGCAGGCTGGCCCGGGAGCCGACCGACCCGCCCGAAGCGGTCGACCCACCTGACCCCAGCCCCGCGATGGAGCCCGACTGCTCGGAGCGCATTTCAAACAACTCGATGCCGCTTTTCAGCAAGGCCTCCCGGTAACGGGCATAGCCCACATGGGCCAGCGGCGCGTCGTTGGAGGCGAGCGAATTCGTCAGCACCCGGATGCGCACGCCGCGCTGGCGCAGCCCGGCAAACACCGCCATCGTGCGTTCGCCGGGGACGAAGTAGGGCGAGACGATCAACAGCTCTTTCTGTGCCCGGTCAAACAGCTGCAGCAAGCCGTCGACCAGCGTTTCCTGCGCGCCCTCGACATCGTCCACGTCGGCGCCAATTTTGGATGGTTTGTCGACCAGCACCACCGCAGCGGCGCGGGTCAAGGCGAGCTGCTGCAGGTTGAATGGGGCTGGCGCCGCTGCGGCCGCCGGTTGCTGGGAACCGGGTATTACAGGTTCCGCCGCCTTGAGCGCTTCAAGATCGCCCGGTGACAGCAGTGACTGCACCGGATAGGCCAGCGGGTTGTTCCAGTACTGGTCGAAACTGCCTGACAGGTCGCGCACGATGGGACCGGCCGCGAGCACGTCAAGGTCAACGAAGTTGGTGTCGGTGCCTTGGCCGAAATAGGTTTCACCGAGGTTGCGCCCGCCGGTGATGGCCACCGCGTTGTCGGCGACAAATATCTTGTTGTGCATGCGCCGCTGGATGCGGGGCACGTCGTTGAGCGAGCCAAAGATGCGCAACACGCTGGAGCCGCGCCCTCCCGGTAGCGGGTTGAACAGCCGCAGCTCGGTGCCCGGCTCAAATGCCAGGTTCAGCACCTGGGCGTGGGCGCCGGTGCTGTTGAAGTCGTCCAGCAGGATGCGGATGCGCACGCCCCGCGCGGCGGCCTGCCGCAGGTGCTGGAACAGCAGTTCGGTGCTGGGGTCGGCGTGGATAGCGTAGTACTGCAGGTCCAGCGTTTTCTGGGCCGCGTCGATCAGCGCCAGGCGGCTGCTGAAGGCCATGGCCGCGCTGTCGAGCAGTCTGAAGCCGGAGTCGTTGCGCGGGGTGGCGGCCGAGGCCAGTGGTGTGCGCGGTCGTGCGCCTGCGGCTGGCCCGCTGGGGGCCGCAGGTGGGGTTTGCTGTTGCAGTTGCCGCGCCACCAGTTGGCCCAGCGCGGTTTGGTCCGGGTTGGCCCAGGCGGTGGATTTCGGGCGCGCCACGTTGCTGGGCAAACCGGCACAGGCGGTGAGAAAGAGCACCAGCGACAGGACCGCCCAGCGGGCGCAGCGACGCCCAGCGGTGTGCCGGCGGGTGAGTAGAGGTTTGCAGGCGGTGGCGTGGGGCATGGCCACTGCACTGTACTCCGTGGGGTGCGCGTCAGCTGCCGCCGAGCAATTCCCAGCGCTCCAGCGCCGTCAAGAGGGCGTCGTCGATCGCGGCGTTGCGTTCGCTGAGCTGGGCGGCGCGCTGGGGATTGGTGCCAAACAGCGAGCCGTCGGCCAGTTCGGTCTGCAGCGCCAGTTGTTCGGTTTCCAGCGCCGAAATGCGGGCGGGCAGCTCGTCCAGCTCCCGCTGCTCCTTGTAACTCAACTTCTTTTTTGATAGCGGCGTTGCAAGGTTTGACGGCGGCTTGGCGCTACTTTGGCTTGAATTTTCGGTATCCGACCCGTTTTTGACCTTCCCGGGGCCGTTGGTGGCCTTGTTGGCGATCTCCGCCGCCCGGCGGGACTGGGTCAGCCAGTCTTGCACGTCGCCTTCGTACTCGCGCCAGCGGCCTTCACCTTCATAGGCAATCGTGCTGGTGACCACGTTGTCCAGAAAGCGCCGGTCGTGGCTGACGAGAAAGACCGTGCCGTCGTAGTTCTGCAGCAGGTCTTCCAGCAGTTCCAGGGTGTCGATGTCGAGGTCGTTGGTTGGCTCGTCCAACACCAGCACATTGGCTGGGCGGGCGAACAGCCGCGCCAGCAGCAGGCGGTTGCGCTCACCGCCGCTGAGCGAACGCACCGGCGAGTTGGCGCGCGCCGGCGAGAACAGGAAGTCACCTAGGTAGCTTTTCACATGTTTGCGCTGGCCACCAATCTCGATCCACTCGCTGCCGGGGCTGATGAAGTCTTCCAGCGTGGCGTCGAGGTCCAGCGTGTTGCGCATCTGGTCAAAGTAGGCCACCTGCAGGTTGGAGCCCTGGCGCAGCTTGCCGCTGTCGGGCTGCAATTCGCCCAGAATGAGTTTGAGCAGCGTGGTTTTGCCAGCGCCGTTGGGGCCGATCAAGCCGATTTTGTCGCCGCGCAGCAGGGTGCCACTGAAATGACTGACGATGCGCTTGGCGCCGTACGACAGGCTGACTTCGGTCAGCTCGGCCACGATCTTGCCGCTCGGGGCGCCAGAGGCCAGGTCCAGTCGCACACTCCCCAGGGCCTCGCGCCGCGCCGCGCGGCGGGCTCGAAGCCGCTCCAGCCGCACAATCCGGCTCTGGCTGCGGGTGCGGCGCGCTTCCACGCCCTTTCGGATCCAGATTTCTTCCTGCGCCAGCAGTTTGTCGGCTTTGGCGGCAATCACCGCCTCCTGCGCCAACTGTTCTTCTTTTTGCACCAGGTACTGGGCGAAGTTGCCGGGGTAGGACATCAGGTGTCCCCTGTCGAGCTCAACAATGCGTGTCGCCACCCGGTCCAGGAATGCCCGGTCGTGGGTGATGGTGATGACGCTGCCCTTGAAGTCGATGAGCAGGTCTTCCAGCCAGGTGATGGAGTCCAAGTCCAGGTGGTTGGTTGGCTCGTCGAGCAACAGCACATCGGGCCGCGCCACCAAGGCCTGGGCGAGTGCCACCCGTTTTTTGGTGCCACCTGATAGCGTGCCCACCCGCGCGGCGGCGTCCAGGTGCAAGCGTTGCAGGGTTTCCTCCACCCGCTGTTCCCAGTTCCAGGCGTCGTAGGCCTCGATTTCCGACTGCAGCGCGTCCAGATCAAGGTCGTCTGCGCCAGAGAGGTAGAGGTCCCGCACCGCAATGGCCTTGGCCAGTCCGGCGCTGGCGGCCTCGAAAACGGTAGCCTCCGGGTCCAGCACCGGCTCCTGCGCCACGTAGGCCACCCGCAGGTTTTGTTGCAGTTGCAGCACGCCATCGTCGGCTTTTTCGAATCCCGCCAGGATTTTGAGCAGCGAGGATTTGCCAGCTCCGTTGCGGCCGATCAGTCCGACACGCTCCGCAGTTTCGAGTGCAAAGTCAGCGTGATCTAGCAAGGCAACATGGCCAAAAGCCAATTGCGCGTTCAGAAGTGTCATCAGGGCCATGGGGCGGGATTATCCGGGGTGAGGCTGGGGGCACTGCTCTAACGGGCTTTGGGTCTTGCTTTTATAGTGACCAAAGCGGCCGAGTGGCCAGAAGGATTGCTTGTGGAATTTGTGATTAACGGCACCCCCACGCCGGTGTCGGTGGACGGCGGCATGCCCTTGCTGTGGGTGTTGCGCGACGTGCTGAACCTCACCGGCACCAAGTTCGGTTGCGGTGTTGCCGCCTGCGGTGCCTGCACCGTCCGTGTCAATGGCCAGCCGACGCGCTCCTGCGTCACACCGGCTTCTGCCGTTGCGGGCCAGCGCATTCAGACGATTGAAGGCCTCGCCGGGCCCGCGGGCCTGCACCCGCTGCAGCAGGCCTGGATTGCCGAGCAGGTGCCCCAGTGTGGCTATTGCCAAAGCGGCATGCTGATGGCTGCTGCCGCCCTGCTGGACGCAAAACCCCGCCCGACGGACGCCGACATCGACGCCGCCATCACCAACCTGTGCCGCTGCGGCACCTACCAGCGGGTGCGCGCCGCCATCCACCGCGCCGCCAAAAGCGGGAGGTCGGTATGAAGCGCCGCGCGTTTTTGCTTAGCGCGGGTGCCGCTTCCGGCGCCCTGCTGGTGGGCTGCATGTCGTCGGCGCCGGAGTCCCGCTTGGGCAGTGGCAAAGAGTTCCCCGTTGGTCAGGGCGAAGTGGCGCTGAACGGCTGGATCAAAGTCACGTCCGATGGTGCCGTGATGTTGGCCATGCCACGCAGCGAAATGGGGCAGGGCGTGCACACCGCGCTGCCCATGTTGGTCGCTGAGGAGTTGGGCATCCCGCTTGACCGCATTGCCTTGGTACAGGCCGGCCCTGAGCGTTTGTACGGCAATGTGGCGATGTTTGTTGCCAGCCTGCCGATCCACCCGCGCGCCTTGGACGCGCCGGAGCCGTCTGCCGGCGTTCGACTCACCCGCTGGGCCGTGGGCCATGCCGCGGCCCAACTGGGGGTCAATGCCACTGGCGGCTCTTCCAGCGTGGCCGACGCCTGGGACACGATGCGCCTGGCTGGCGCCACGGCCCGCGCGGCCCTGGTGCTTGCTGCCGCCGAAACCTGGGGTGTGTCGCCTGACTCGGTGGTGGTCATGGCCGGGGTGGTCAGCCACCCTTCCGGGCGATCCGCGCATTTTGGCGAACTCGCCGCTCGCGCGGCGGGCAAGGCGCCGCGAGACGTGAAGCTCAAGCCCTCGGCCGATTGGAAACTCATCGGCACCAGCCCAGCCCGGCGGGACGTGCCTGCCAAAGTGGACGGATCGGCCCAGTTCGGCATCGACGTTCGCCTGCCCAACCAGTGCTATGCAGCGGTGCAGTTCAACCCACAGCGGGGTGGTGCGGCTACTGCGGTGCGCAACGAGGCGGCCATCCGGGCGCGCGCTGGCGTGCTGGCGGTCGTCACCCTGCCGCCGCTGTCCGGCGGCACGGGGGGCGTGGCCGTTGTTGCCGTCAGTTGGTGGCAGGCCAAGGAGGCAGCGCAGCAGCTCGATGTGCAGTGGGCGACGGCCGAAGGGGCGCTGCCCAACACCGAAGCCATCGCCGAGCAACTCCGTCAGCGCGCCAGGGGCGACGCTGGCACCACCTTTCACAGCCGCGGGGACCGGCCTGCTGATGCCAATGCCACCCTGATCGAGTCCGAGTACAGCGCGCCCTACCTCGCCCACGCGACGCTCGAGCCGATGAATGCGACCGCTCGCTACACCGCGCCCGACCGGCTGGAACTGTGGCTACCAACCCAGGTGCCCGGCTTGGCCCGATCCGCTGCAGCGCGTGCCACGGGGCTGGACGCCGACAACATTAGCTTGAGCACCACTTTGCTGGGCGGCGGCTTTGGCCGGCGGTTGGACGTTGACGTCGCCGCCCAGGCTGCGCGCATCGCGAAAGCCGTCCCGGGTCGGCCTGTCCAACTCGTCTGGAGCCGCGAGCAAGATTTCCAACACGACTTCTACCGACCCGCACAAGCCGCGACACTGCGTGCCTGGGTCAAAGACCAGCGCGTGGTCGGGCTGGAAGTACAGTCGGCGGGCGATGCGGTTACCCCACGCTGGCTGGCGCGCACCCTGCCTTGGCTTGCTGGGCCAGTGGATCTGCCGGACCGGAGCACGGCGGAAGGCTTGTTCGATCTGCCCTACAACATGCCCTACCAGCGCATGCGGCACGACGCCACCCAAAGCGGCGTACCGGTGGGTTACTGGCGCAGCGTGGGGCATTCCCACAACGCCTTCTTCACAGAGTGTTTTGTTGATGAATTGGCCGAGCGCCTGAAATTAGACCCTCTGGCCCTGCGGCTGCAACTGCTGGCCGACTCACCGCGGCACCGCGCTGTGCTGGTCCGCTGCGCGAAGGAAGCAGACTGGCAAACACCCCTTCCCGCTGGGCGGTCGCGAGGTATGGCGCTGCATGCGTCGTTTGGCTCTGTGGTGGCCCAAGTGGTTGAGGTGTCTCTGAGAGAGGGCAGGCCGTTCGTTCACCGCGTGGTGTGTGCAATTGACTGCGGGCAGGTGGTCCATCCAGACATCGTGGCGCAGCAAATGGAAGGCGCCATCGTGTTCGGATTGACCGCTGCGCTCTACGGCAAGGTTGTTTTGCGGGATGGCGTTGTCCAGTTAGGCAACTTTCCTACACAACCGTTGGCTTCCTTGGCGGAGGCGCCACAGGTTCAAACCCACATCGTTGCAAGCACCCGCCCCCCAAGTGGCGTGGGGGAGCCAGGGGTACCCCCTGTCGCGCCAGCGCTGGCGAATGCCCTCTATGCGCTGACAGGCAAGCGCAACAAGGCACTGCCTTTGTCCTTGCTGGCCACCTAGCGGCTTCGACTGCTAAAAATTGCAGTTCATGCGTGACGACCGGGAAAACCCGT
>CAZANT010000049.1:0-6278 GCA_964486575.1 uncultured Burkholderiaceae bacterium
AACGCGCTGATGCGGTCGCTCGCCACCATCAGGATGCGGTCGTCGCCCACGGCGTAGTTGTCACGCACCTTGCCGCGCGCGAGCAAAGGCAGCGAGGTCAGGTCGGAGGTGTGCAGCGGGTGGCTCATGCGGCTCTCAGGTGGAAATCGACAACCCTGAATCATCGCATGGGACACAAGCGGCGCGCCGGCCGGCGTTCGGCTTCAGAGTGCGGCGCTGGCGGCCAGCTTGGCCAAGACACCATCAATCTTCTCGGCCACGGCGTCCAGCTTGGGGTTTTTGTGCAGCGCCATCACCGGGCCCATCTTGTCGTAGGCCACCTGAGTCACGCCTTCTTTGTCTTCATAGACAAAAATTTTGGTTGGGAGGTACAGCCCCACTTCCGGGCCACCGGCCTCCAAAAGCTTCTTGGCGGTGAGTGGGTTGCCAATCACGAACAGGCGCGCCTTCATCGTCACCGGCACGCGCGACATCACCTTGCCCCAATTCAGCTCGGCCACGTTGATGAGCCCGCTCTTGCCCGCGAGTGGCTCCATCTCGGCCGTCAGCTCCTCGAAGTTTTTGCTCGCGCTCAGCCGGTTGCCCAGCAGCTCGGTGCTGGCCTTGCCCAGCTGGGACTCGAGGTCTTTCACCGCGTCTTCAAATGGCTTGGCCGAGGTGACGACGACGTGGGTGTTGGTGTAGCTGGATTCGTTGATGTTCGACATAGGACTCCTGTTGTTCCCATTGTCTGAACCCGATGCGTTTGCGCCTGTCAGAGGCAGGCATCGCGCCGTGTCAGTCAATGCCGCGTTCACGGAGCGACCACTTACACTGCAAAAATGCGACGTTTGGCCATCCTCACCAGCGGCGGTGACGCCCCGGGCATGAACGCGGCCATCCGTGCGGCCACCCGGGCGGCGCTGGCCCAGGGCTGGGAAGTATTTGGTGTTCGCAACGGCTACGCCGGGCTGATCGCCAACACCCTGCAGCCACTGGACGCGCGCGCTGTGGGCGGCATCATCCAGCACGGCGGTACGGTGCTGGGCAGCGCCCGCAGCGCCGAGTTTCGAACCGGCGATGGCCGCGCCCAGGCGCTGCGGCATTTGGCCGAACGCGGCGTCGATGGTCTGGTGGTGGTCGGCGGCAACGGCTCCCAGACCGGAGCCCATGCGTTGTCGTGCGCGGGGCTGGCGGTGGTGGGGGTGGCCTCCACCATCGACAACGACCTGGTCGGAACCGACACCACCATTGGATCGGACACCGCGGTCAACGTGACACTGGAAGCCATCGACCAGTTGCGCACCACCGGCTCTTCCCACCAGCGCGCCTTCGTTGTGGAAACCATGGGCCGTGACGTGGGCCACATCGCACTCGCCGCCGGCATCGCCGGTGGAGCAGAAGTCATCGCCATCCCGGAATTCGAAGTCACACCTCACGAAGTGGCCGACCGGCTACGCGCCGCTTACCAACGCGGCAAAACCCACGCCATCGTGGTGGTGGCCGAAGGCGCGCGCCACAACGCCCAGGCGATGCTGGCGCACTTCGCGCAACACCGCGAAGCCATCGGTTTCGAGCTGCGCGGAACCACCCTGGGCCACATGGTGCGCGGCGGCGTCCCCACTGCCGCCGACCGGGTGCTGGCGACCCGCCTGGGTGCCGAAGCGGTGGCCTGTCTGGCGCGCGGCCACACCGGCGTACTGGTAGGCACCCGCGGCTTGGCACTGACCACCACATCGCTGGCCGAGGTAGCAGGTCAAACGAAACCGGTGGATCTGGACCTGGTACAACTGGCACGGGTGCTGGCGCAGTGAACCTGCGCATTTGGCCCAGCAAGCTGGGGGAAATGCCCCAACCGAAGGGTCAGTCAGACGCGAGACCGTTGATTTCAAAAGAGTTTTTCCTGGGCACGGGCTGTGCTGGTGAGGTGGTACACCGCCAGATTGCGCGGTCATCCAAAGGAACACCCCATGGCCACCCGCTACAACGGCAGCACAGCTGCCGACACCCTGGACCAACGCAACGCCACCGGCCCGGTGGATCTATACGGTCTGGCCGGCAACGACCTGCTGTTTGGCAGCGCCTTCGGTGACGTGCTGATGGGTGGCCGAGGCACCGACCGCTTGACGGGCGGGGGCGGCTCGGACGTGTTCGCCTTCACGGCTGGCGACTCGCTGGTGTCGGTGACCTACGAGAAATCCAAAACCGCGCAATTTGCGTTCAACATCACCGGCCAGGACGTGGTCACCGACTTCACCTTGGGTCAATCCGGTGACCGAATTGCATTCTCTGGCGCGAGCCTGGCGGCCAACGGCGCGGGCGACGGCGTGGACAGCGTGCGCATGTGGCGCGATGGCGACCGCATCGCCACACACAGCATCCACAATGGCGTGATCGAGTTCGCCGACAACAACCTTGCCACAGCCGGTAACTTGGTGCTCATCAGCGAGGCCATGGTTGGCGCAGCAGTGGACTACCTCACCAAAAACGACCTGGGTGCCGCTGGCACCACCGTGGTGTTCAACGCCAAGCTCACCAACTACAGCCTGGGCGTGACCACTGGCCACAGCTACGTCTACGTCCAAACCGGAGACGGCGCAGGCGGCAACCTGGTGGACTTGGTCGGTGTGCAAACGCAGTCGGTTTCAACCGACGTCAGCGGCTTGATCTTGGCCTGAACCCCGCCCCAGCCCTCCGAAAAACCTGGACACCTCCATGAAAAAAATTCTGATGTTTGGCTGGCTGCTGGCCTCTGGCGTCGCCTTTGCTGGCCCCACCTGTACCGCCCCCGAAACCCAGTGGATCAAGGAAGCGGACTTCCGCAAAGGGGTGGAGGCGCAGGGTTACGTCATCAAAGTCTTCAAGGTCACAAAGGGCCGCTGCTACGAGATCTACGGCTTTGACAAGGCGGGCAAAAGGGTCGAGATCTATTACGACCCGGCCACCGCCCAGGTGCTGGAAAGCAAGTCCTGACCGCCTGCCTCGCGGCGGGTAGCGCCGGACGGGGGCGCTACCATCAACACCCCGGATGCCGGCTTTTTCGACTTGTCCATGCCCACCCCTGACCATCCCAGTGCGTTCCGTCTGCTGCCCTGGTTTTCCGGCATCAGCGCGGTGGTCATCACCCTGATCGCCTTTGGCAACGCCTGGGTCATTTCCGACTTTCTGACCAAGCAGCTCTTCGAGCGCGAGGCGGTGGTTTCGCGGGACTTCGTTCAGAACGTTCTGGTGTCCGACGGCTCGCTGGACTACCTGGCCAACCCCAACGACGCCGAAGCCCGGGAACGGTTTCGCGGCTCGGTCGTGCACCTGGCCAACATGCGCGATGTGCTGCGCACCAACATCTATGGCCGCGATCAAAAGGTGTTGTGGTCCAGCACCCCCGGCCTGATCGGCCGGCAGTTTGACGAGAACGACGAGCTGGACGACGCGTTGCGAGGCGAGATGGTGGTCCACGCGGGGCGGATCTCGCCCGACGCTCGGGCAAAACAAGAACACGAAGGCCTGTCGGAGGCCGCCTCTTACTTTGTTGAAACCTACATTCCTGTGAAGGACCGGGACGGCCAATCGGTGGTGGGCGTGATCGAGCTCTACAAGGTGCCGGTCTCACTCACCGAGGCCATCCAGAAAGCACAGGTTCAGGTCGGGGCCGCCGCCCTGGGTGGCGCGGTATTGCTTTACGTGAGCTTGTTTGGCCTGATACGCCGGGCCGATCGCACCATGAAAGCACAACGCCAAAAACTCATCGATGCCGAAACCATGGTGGCGGTGGGCGAGCTCGCGGCCTCGGTGGCCCACAACATTCGTAACCCGCTGGCCTCGATACGGTCATCGGCCGAATTGAGCCTGGAGTCACTGGCCGACCACGGCGAAGAAAGCGCGCGTGATATCTTGCGCGAGGTGGACCGGGTGTCGAGCCGTGTGACCCAGTTGTTGCGTCTGTCTCACGATGGCCATGCGCCCAGCGTGCCACTGGACATCACCCCACTGCTGCAGGAATGTGTCGCAGACCACCGGGAAACCTTCGTCAGGCGCCAGCAAACCCTGACTCTGCACACACCACTGCACCCAAGCAGGGTGTTGGCCGATGCGCCGCTGCTGCTGCAAGTGATGCACAGCCTGCTGGCCAACGCGTCGGAGGCCATGACCACCGGCGGGCGCTGTGAGGTGTCGGTGGACGCACGCGCCCGCCGTTTCATCACCGTCACCATTCAGGACGACGGGACTGGCATCGCCGCCGATGACCTGAAACAGGTATTCCGGCCCTTCTTCACGACCAAGCCCCAAGGCATGGGCCTGGGCCTGTCACTCGCGCGGCGTGTTGTCGAGCGCTTGGGTGGCACCATCACACTGGGTAACCGCCCATCGGGCGGCACCGCCGTGAACCTGACCCTGCCCCGGGCCTGAGCCATGTCCAACATCCTGGTTGTCGACGACGAAGAGACCTTCCTCAAAAATACCGCCAAGTTCTTGGCGCGCTCCGGGCATGCGGTGGCGATGGCTGGCACCCTCAAGGAGGGGCTGACGCTGCTCCAATCGAGCCCACCCGACGCAATTGTGCTGGACTACCGGCTGCCGGACGGTACCGGCTTGGACTTCATCCAGCGGGTACGAGCGACCGATCCCCACGTGCACATCGTGCTCATCACTGGGCACGGGACCATCGAACTCGCGGTGGAAGCGATGAAAGCCGGTGCCACAGACCTGATGACCAAACCGGTGTCATTGCGCGAGTTGGCGGTCAAATTGGAGTCCATCCTGCAGTCCCAGCGCGACTCGGGACGCTTGCGGTACCTGGAGGCCAAAGACCGCTCGGCTGAATACGCCATTTTGGGGGCCCACCCGTCCGTTGACGCGATGAAGCAACGCATTGAGCGCATCGCGAAGGTGGAGGGAGACGGAATGCTGCCGCCGATCTTGATCACCGGCGAGACAGGCACCGGAAAGGAACTGGTGGCCCGCGCCTGCCACTTCCAGAGCCACCGCACGCACAAGCCGTTCGTCGAGATCAACTGTGCCGCCATCCCCGCCAACCTGCTGGAGACCGAGGTCTTCGGTCACGAGCGCGGCGCCTTTACCGACGCCAAGGACCGCCGCATTGGCCTGCTGGAAGCGGCCGACGGAGGCTCCCTGTTCCTCGACGAGATCGGCGACATGGACTTGAACCTGCAGGCCAAACTGCTCAAGGTCATTGAGGACGGGCGGTTCCGCCGCGTGGGCGCGGTACAAGAGCGTCAAGTGAACGTGCGCCTGATCGCAGCGACCAACCAAGACCTCGAGCACCGCGTGGCCCAAGGCCAGTTCCGTGCTGACCTGTACTTTCGCCTGCGGGTGCTGCAAGTGCCCATTCCCCCGTTGCGTGAACGCGGGAATGACGCCTTGCTGCTGGCACGCCACTTCTGCGGTTTGTTTGCCCATCGTTACCGCAAGGGAAAGGTCACGCTGGACGACAGCGCAGAGCAGGCCATTCAGCACCATTTCTGGCCTGGCAATGTGCGCGAGTTGCGCAACCTGATGGAACAGGCGGTGCTGCTGGCCACCGCCGACAGACTCCAAGCGAGTGACCTGATGTTGCCTTCCGTGCGTCCCAGCCGCGCTGAGGTGTTGATGGCCGACCCCAACCTGCCGGCCGAGGACGGCTCCAAGCTCGATTTGATGGAGCGCGAGCTGCTGATGAAGGCACTGGCCAACGCACAGAACAACGTATCCCAGGCCGCGCGCGACCTGGGCATCAGCCGAGACACCATGCGCTACCGGCTGGAGAAACACGGCATCGCACTCTGAGTACCATGCGGCATATCCCCCATGGACCTGGGCGGGTGTCGGGGGATATCCCCCAAAACAGCGGTGGCGCCCCAACACTTCAAACAGTCTTAATGGACGGTCGTCGCTCCTCAAAGTGGGCTCGGTTTTGACCGTTTTCCCTCTGAGAATCAGGCATTGAACAGGGCGGCCATGGCGCAGTGTCGCCGCCCGTTGGCACACCCCTTTGTCGTTGGCCCGCGAATTGCGCAGTGCGTTGGCCAGTCCCACCCAGCCCGGGTTTCTGGGGACGCATCACATCTACGGAGAACACCATGCCCCTGCTCAAAACCCTCAGCAATGAACTCAACACCCAGCTGTTTCGCCACTACAACGGCACCAGCGGCGACGACATTCTGTACGGCGACGGCGACCTGACCTTTTTCGGTGTCACGCTGAAACACCCCACCGACGACGTGATGCACGGTGGCGACGGCAACGATCAGATTTACGGCAACGACGGTAACGATCGGCTGTTTGGCGACAACGGCAACGAC
>CAZANT010000049.1:6378-11886 GCA_964486575.1 uncultured Burkholderiaceae bacterium
CGGCAACGACCAATTGACCGGCGGCGCAGGGGCCGATGAACTGGTGGGTGGCGACGGCGCCGACATCTACAACTACGGCGCCGCCAGCGACTCGCTGCTGGCGCAGCACGACGTCGTAGCCTATTTCGATTTCGCGGAGGACCGTTTCCATTTCGTCGGCGGTGCGCCGTCGAGCACCACGACGCGGTCGTTCAGCAGCACCTCCGAGCTCCCAGTGGATGCATTGCTGGCCGGCATCTTGAACCTGCGCAGCAGCATCATGGAGGCCGGCGAAGCCGCACTGGTTCAGCTGACCGGCCAGGTGGTGGGCACCTACCTTGTGGTCGATCGCAACAACCAAGCTGGCTTCCAGGCCGACGGTGACATCGTGATCGAGCTGATCGGTGCCACCAACCTGAACCAGTTCAGCATCGCCGACCTGCTGGCCTGACCTTCATCCCTGCCGAAGCAAAAGGCCTCTGCAGTTGCCTGCAGAGGCCTTTTTTCAGCACACCAGCAAAGTCTCAGTTCACAACCTGTGCGAGTTCACCCTTGGCATACTTGGCGGCTACAACCTGCAAGGTGTCACCCTTGATCTTGGCACCTTGGCCCTCGCAGCCGAACTCGATGTAGCGCTGCTTGCAGATGGCCTTGGCGGCCTCGCGGGCGGGTTTGAGCCATTCGCGGGCGTCAAACTTTTCCGGGTTCTCGAACAGGAACTTGCGCACCGCTCCGGTCATGGCCATGCGGATATCGGTGTCGATGTTGATCTTGCGCACCCCATAGCGAATCGCTTCCTGGATTTCCTTGACCGGCACGCCGTAGGTCTGCTTCATCTTGCCACCGTACTGGTTGATGATGTCCAGCAAGTCCTGGGGTACCGAAGAAGAGCCATGCATCACCAAGTGGGTGTTGGGGATGCGTTGGTTGATTTCCTTCACGCGCGAGATCGCCAAAATGTCGCCGGTAGGCGGGCGGCTGAACTTGTAGGCGCCGTGGCTGGTACCAATGGCGATGGCCAGCGCGTCGAGCTGGGTGGCCTTGACGAACTGGGCGGCTTCTTCCGGGTCGGTCAGCATCTGGCTGTGGTCCAGCTTGCCTTCGGCGCCGATGCCGTCTTCTTCACCGGCCTCGCCGGTTTCCAGGTTGCCCAGGCAGCCCAGTTCACCTTCTACCGTGACGCCCACGCGGTGCGCCATCTCGACCACACGGCGGGTCACGTCGACGTTGTAGGCAAAGTCCGCTGGCGTCTTGCCGTCTTCGCGCAGCGAGCCGTCCATCATCACCGAGCCGAAGCCCAGCTGAATCGCGCCTTCGCAGACCTTGGGGCTGGTGCCGTGGTCCTGGTGCATCACCAGCGGGATGTGGGGGAAGGCCTCGCAGGCAGCTTGAATCAGGTGCTTGATGAAGGGCTCCCCCGCGTACTTGCGGGCGCCGGCACTGGCCTGCAGGATGACCGGTGCGCCCACCTCGTCGGCGGCGGCCATCACGGCCTGCACCTGTTCGAGGTTGTTGACGTTAAACGCTGGAATGCCATAGCCGTTCGCGGCGGCGTGGTCCAGCAGCTCGCGCATCGAGACGAGTGCCATGGGGTAATCCTTGAGGGGGGTGGGCCGTAACCCGGTTGTAACTTCCCTCGATTTTAACCGTGCCGTCCTTGGCCGGTCACTTCAGGCGGGCTTGTTGGCTTTGGCGAATTCGGCCACCCGGTCCAGCACCGGTGCCAGCAGGCGCAGTGGCTTGGCGAGCGAACCGATGATGGTGACATGGCTGACACCGTCCAGAATTTCCATCTCCACCGGCACACCCGAATCGCGCAGTTTTTTCGCCAGACCTTCGGTGTTGCGCACGGGGTTCACCAGCGTGTCGTTGCGGGCGGCCAGCAGCAGGGTGCGGGGCGCAGTCTTGCTGGCATGAAACAGCGGCTGGCTGTCGGGCGGCGTCTGGGGCCAGTTGAAAGCCACCTGCACATCGGGGATGGCAATCGGCAAAAAGTCGTAAGCACCGGCAATTCCAATGAGTCCGGCCAGCTGCGTGGGCCGCATACCCACCGCGCCCAGCCAGCGCGGGTCCAACGCCACCATGGCAGCGTTGTAGCCTCCAGCGCTGTGACCCATGACAAAAAGCTTGTCCGGGTCACCACCGAAGCGTTTGGCGTTGTCGTGCGCCCACTTCACAGCCAACGCGCTGTCCTGCACAAACACCGGGTAACGCACCTCGGGGCTGAGTCGGTAATCGGCAATCAGGGTCACGATGCCACGCGAGGCCAGCGCCTCCCCGGCGAACAGGTAGTCGGCCCGGTCGCCCGTGGTCCAGCTGCCGCCGTAGAAAAACACCACCACCGGGGCGTTGGCCACCGGCGGGTTGGGCTGGTAGACGTCGATCTTTTGCCGCGGGTTCGGACCGTAGACCTGGTCGCTGCTGCGCGTGTAGGTGCTGGCAGGTGCCAACGCATTGATGATGCGCAGCGGCGAACAGGCTTGCAACAGCGGGGTGAAGGCGGCGGCCATCAGGCCGAACAAACCAGCGCGGCGCATGGGGGAGGGGTCTTTGGGCATTGGCACAGGTACGTGGGTGGCGTTGCTGCGGATTCAGCCGACCCGGCACACCTTGAGCATGTTGGTGCCACCAGGGGAACCCATGGGCTCGCCACAGGTGATGGCGTAGACGTCGCCGGTCTGCACGATGTTGCGCGACTTGAGGTGGGTTTCCGCATCCGCCAGCGCGGTATCGCGGTCCACACTGGTGTCCATCAGCAAGGGGCGGACGTTGCGGTACAGCGCCATTTTGCGCTGCGTCGCCACCTTGGGCGTGAGGGCGTAGATTGGGATGTGGATGCGGTGGCGGCTCATCCACAGCGGGGTGGAGCCGGAGTCGGTCAGCGCAACGATAGCCTTTGCACCCAGGTGGTGGGCGGTGAACAGGGCGCCCATCGCAATCGACTGATCAATGCGGCCGAAGGTCATGCCGGTGAAGTCGGCGTCGAGCTTCACCTCCTCGGCCTTCTCGGCCTCGGCACAAATGTTGGCCATCTCGACAATGGTTTCCAGCGGGTACTTCCCGGCTGCGGTTTCGGCACTCAACATCACCGCGTCGGTGCCGTCCAGCACCGCGTTGGCCACGTCGCTCACCTCGGCGCGTGTCGGAACCGGGTTGGTGATCATGCTTTCCATCATCTGCGTCGCGGTGATCACCACCTTGTCGTGCTCACGCGCCAGCCGGATCATGCGTTTTTGCAGCGCCGGCACGGTGGCATTGCCGACCTCGACCGCGAGGTCGCCACGGGCGACCATGATGCCGTCGCTGGCCAGCAGAATCTCGACCAGCCTGGGTATCGCCTCGGCCCGTTCGATCTTGGCAATCAGCCCGGGCTTGTGGCCGAATTCCGCGGCCGCCACATTGCACAGCTGCCGCGCCAGCTCCATGTCAGTGGCGCTTTTGGGGAAACTCACTGCCACGTAATCAGCTTGGAAACGCATCGCGGTGCGGATGTCGTCCATGTCTTTGGCCGTCAGCGCCGGCGCGGTCAAGCCACCCCCCTGTTTGTTGATGCCCTTGTTGTTGGAGAGTTCGCCGCCGAGCTTGACGGTGGTGTGCACCTGCTGGCCCTTGACGGCGTCCACGGTCAGCACGATCAGCCCGTCGTTGAGCAGCAGGCTGTCGCCGGGCTTCACGTCGCGCGGTAGCTCCTTGTAATCCAGGCCCACACCGCTCAGGTCGCCCAGCTCGGTGCGTGAGGCGTCGAGCACGAACTTGGCACCTGGGACCAGCATGACCTTGCCGTCGGCGAATTTGCCCACGCGAATTTTCGGACCCTGCAGGTCGGCCATGATGGCCACCTCGCGGCCGGCGCGCTGCGCCGCCTCGCGCACCAGGCGGGCGCGGTCGATGTGGTCCTGGGCGACCCCGTGGCTGAAGTTCAACCGGACCACGTTGACGCCGGCCCGGATCATCTGCTCCAGCAACGCCGGGTCGCTGGAGGCGGGGCCGAGGGTTGCAACTATCTTGGTGGCGCGGCGCATGGTGGGCTTTCTGAAATTAGGGTCGGTCAGCACAATGGTTTGCGCCGTAACCAAATTTCATTTTCTCATGCACCGGTTACGGCGCAGTTACGCTGGGCTCAGCCCGCGGCCCGCTTTTCAAGAATTTCGAACGCGGGCAATGTCTTACCCTCCAGCACTTCCAAAAATGCACCGCCCCCGGTAGAGATGTAGCCAATGTCCTTCTCGATGCCGTACTTGGCGATGGCGGCCAGAGTGTCCCCCCCGCCCGCAATGCTGAAGGCTGGCGAGTGCGCAATCGCCGCGGCCAGGGTGCGGGTACCACCAGCAAACTGGTCGTACTCGAACACCCCCATCGGTCCGTTCCACACCACCGTGCCAGCATGCGCGATGATGCCGGCCAATTCGGCTGCGGTGCGGGGGCCGATGTCGAGGATCAAGTCGTCGTCTTGCACCGCTTCCACCGGCACCTTGTTGGCGCGAGCCATGGCGGCGAACTCGTTGGCCACAACCACGTCCACGGGGATTGGCACCGCCGCGCCGCGCGCTTTCATCATCTCGATCACGGCCCTGGCTTCTTCCACCAAGGCGGGTTCGGCCAGAGATTTCCCAATGGGCAACCCCATGGCCAGCATGAAGGTGTTGGCAATGCCGCCGCCGACGATCAGTTGGTCGACATTGGCGGCCAGGCTTTTCAGGATGCTGAGCTTGGTGCTGACCTTGGAGCCCGCAACGATGGCCACCAGCGGGCGCTTGGGATTTTCCAGCGCGCGGTTGATGGCGTCGATCTCCGCGGCCAGCAGCGGACCCGCGCAGGCGACTTTGGCGTACTGCGCGACGCCGTAAGTGGAGGCCTCTGCACGGTGCGCGGTGCCGAAGGCATCGTGCACGAACACATCACACAGCGCGGCCATCTTTTGGGCCAGTGCCGGGTCGTTCTTTTTCTCTCCCTTGTTCAGGCGACAGTTTTCCAGCATCAACACTTCGCCCGGATTCACGGCCACGCCGTCCACCCACTTGGCGACCAGCGGCACAGGGCGGCCCAACAGCTCACCCAGGCGGGCGGCCACCGGCGCCAGCGAATCTTCGGGCTTGAATTCGCCTTCAGTAGGGCGGCCCAGGTGGGACGTGACCATCACCGCTGCGCCTGCCTTCAGCGCCAGCTCTATGCACGGCACCGATGCGCGGATGCGGGTGTCCTCCGTGATGCGGCCGGCCTCGTCCTGTGGCACGTTCAGGTCGGCACGGATCAGCACCCGCTGGCCGCGCACCTGGTCTTGTGCGCAAAGGTCGGTGAAACGAAGGATGTTCATGGCGGCGTCGTTCTGGAGTCTCAAAGGCTGTGGATTTTAAGAGGGCGCCGAGTTCACCAACCCAGCCCGATGTGCAGCGGCAGATACACTGCCATGCCCACCAGAATCGTGCCCAGTACCGCCTGCCCCTGGCCTTTGCGCCAGAAGTAAAACACCGCACCGGCGGCAGCACCAAACAACCGGGCGTCCTGCCAGGTCGTAGGCAGTTGGCCGTT
>CAZANT010000050.1:0-11785 GCA_964486575.1 uncultured Burkholderiaceae bacterium
GGGTGGGTGCCATGTCGTTGCGGGTCTCGGGGGCGTCGAGCGCTCGGATCATGTCTACAATGCTATGCCGTTTATAGCAACCGACGGGCTTGCGGGAGCCTGTGTGCGCCCCGTCAAATGTTTACAAAAGTAAAAACCGAACAAAACAGGGGCCCACGCGCATCCGTTGCTGAAGCAGTCGTGGGGCGCGGTGATAGACTGCTTTTTGATCAAAGCCCACCCGGGGCTTTGCCCTGTTTCTCAAGGACACCGCAGTGAAAGTTTCTTCCCTTCCCCTGATTGCCACCGGCCTGGTATTGGTGCTGTCTGGCTGCGCCACCAAGGGCTATGTGAACGAACAGAACGAAGCACTGAGCATCCGCGTCAATGGCGACGTGATGCGACTCGACACCCGGCTGAGTTCGCTGGACAGCCGTGTCAGTCGAACCGAGTCCGAACTGGCCAACGCCACCAAACTGGGTCAGGATGCGCTTGAACGCGCCAACGCCGCCCAGCGTCTGGCCGAAGGAAAGTTGCTCTACGAAGTGACCCTGACCGACGACCAGTACAAGTTCGGCTCCAACACCGCCACCATGGGTGAACCGGCGTTCGCGGCGCTGGAACAGCTGGCCAACAAGCTCAAGGCCGAGAACAAAAATGCCTTCATCGAGATCCAGGGCCACACCGACGCCCGTGGAGACAAGGCCTACAACAAACAACTTGGCTTGCGTCGGGCGGAAGCCGTGCGCGACGCGCTGTATGGCCTCGGCATCCCCCTGCACCGCATGAGCACCATCAGCTACGGCAGCAGCTTGCCTGCCGTCAAGGGCAAGGGGCGCGACGCCAACGCGCAGAACCGCCGCGTGGTGCTGATGGTCTTGTCCTGATCTGGCCCATAGGACCCCAAGGCCTGGTTGCGTGAGCAACCAGGCCTTTTGTTTGCCTGGCCCGTGCGCGACAGCCCCACTGCCGGAGCGCCAGAGGCTGGCGTATGCTCGTCAGCAGACCCGCAGTCCAGCCGAGGAGCCAATCCGCATGAGTTCAGAGGCCCGTCCCGCACCGGCGCACCACCGCTTCTGGCCCAAGCGCCTGCCCAAGCGCATCACGCCGCCGGCCACGTCGCTGTGGCACAACCTGGCGGTCACCGCACTGCGCTACCCGCATAAACCGGCGCTGGTTTTTTTCAACCAGGTACTGACCTACGCGCAAGTGCGCGATCAGGCGGAGCGGCTGGCGGCGTTTCTTCACCAGTGCGGGGTTCGAAGGGGCGACCGAGTGTTGCTGCTGATGCAGAACTGTCCGCAGATCGTGGTGGCGCATTTCGCCATCTTGCGGGCCAATGCGGTGGTGGTGCCAGTGAACCCGATGAACCGCGCCGAAGAACTGCGCCACTGCATCAGCGATCCTGGGGCCAGGGTGGCGCTCACCAGCGGCGACCTCGCCGCCGAGCTGACGCGCACCAGCGACTCCTTGCCCGAAGCGCATCGGCTGCAACACCTCGTGGTGACCCAGTTCACCGACACGTTTGACGCCGCCGTCAGCGGCCCCGGCGCGCCGCCCCCGGCTTGGCGCGACTGGCTGCTGACGCGCCACCCGCTGCCGTCCCTGGCCGAAGGGCAAGTGCACGACTGGACCGACGCCATTGCGTACACCGCCACTCCCCCAGACCTCACTACCGGCCCGACCGACCTGGCCTTGTTGCCTTACACCAGCGGCACCACTGGCCTGCCCAAGGGCTGCATGCACCCGCATGCGACGGTGATGCACAACGCGGTGGCAGCCAGCCTGTGGGTGGGCAGTTCGGCCGAGAACGTGATGCTGTCGGTGGTGCCGATGTTCCACATCACCGGCATGGTGTCGGGCATGCACACCTCCATTTATGGCGGCACCACGCTGGTCATCATGCCGCGTTGGGACCGAGACCTGGCAGGTTGGCTGATTTCCCACTGGCGCGTGACCCACTGGACCAATATCCCGACCATGGTGATTGACCTGCTGGCCAGCCCGCGTTTGGCCGAGTACGACCTGTCCAGTTTGGTGTACATCGGCGGTGGGGGCGCCGCCATGCCACAGGCGGTGGCACAGCGCTTGTTTGAGCAGTACGGCCTGCGTTACAACGAAGGCTATGGCCTGACCGAAACCGCCGCCCCGTCGCACAGCAACCCGCCCGACGCCACCAAGCAGCAGTGCCTGGGCATCCCTTTCATGGGCACCGAAGCGCGTGTGATTGATCCCGAGACACTGCATGAAGTCCCGCAGGGCACGCAGGGAGAAATCATCGTGCACGGTCCGCAGGTGTTCAGCGGCTACTGGAGGCGGCCTGACGCCACCGCCGAGGTGTTCCTTGAATTTGACGGTAAGCGCTTCTTTCGGACCGGTGACCTCGGCCATGTTGACGAAGAAGGCTACTTCTTCCTGACCGACCGGCTCAAACGCATGATCAACGCGTCGGGCTTCAAGGTCTGGCCGGCCGAGGTGGAGGCCTTGATGTTCCGACACCCGGCAATTCAGGAGGCCTGCGTCATTGCCACCCCAGACGCCTACCGCGGCCAGTCGGTCAAGGCGGTGGTGGTACTGCGTGCGTCGCATGCCCACACCACCGAACAAGACATCATCGACTGGTGTCGCGAGCACATGGCGGTCTACAAGATGCCACGCACGGTGACGTTTGTGGCGGCCCTGCCGAAAAGCGGCAGTGGCAAGGTCATGTGGCGGCTGCTGCAGGAGGGCGAGACAGGCCTTGGGGCCGCGTGAGCCAGGGGTTCAGGCGCTGTCGGTGTGCTTCGCAGGCGTGACCACCCGCGCGTGCCGCTCAAAGTGCCAGTAGGCCCAGGCCCAGTCCAGCAACACCACCAGCCGGTTGCGAAACCCGATCAGGAAATAAACGTGCGCGAACAGCCAGAAGAGCCAGGCCAAGTAGCCTGAAAACCGCCAGGGGCCCAGCGGAGAGGCCAGGTCTACCACCGCCGCGCGGCGGCCAATGGTGGCGAGGTTGCCGTAATCTCTATAGAGGAAGGGTAGCGGCGCCTCGCCCCGGAGGCGACGCAAGACATTGGTCGCCGCAGCGCGGCCCATCTGCTTGGCGGCCGGTGACACGCCGGGCACCTGCACCGGGGCGCGCCCTGACGTGTGGCTGAATGCGGCGGCCAGGTCGCCCACGACACTGATGTCGGGGTGGCCAGGCAGGCTCAGGTCGGGGGCCACCTTCACGCGGCCTGCTCGGTCCAGCAACTTCGCGGCATCGCCGATGCTGTCGGCCAGCAACCGACCCAGCGGTGATGCGGCCACCCCGGCAGCCCACACCATGCAGCGGCTGTTGATGCGGTAAGCCGTCGCCGGGTCGGTGGCATCCTGAATCTGTAAGCCATGGGCGTCAATCGCAGTGACCCGCGCATTGAGCCGCACTTCCACACCGAGTTTTTCCAGTTGCCGCTGGGCCTGGGTGCTCAGGCTGTCCGGCATGGCCTGCAGCACCCGGGGCCCGCCTTCCAGCAGCAGGACTTTTGCGCTCGCGGGGTCAATGTGCCGGAACTCACCTGGCAGCGTGTGCCGAGCGATCTCGGCCAGCGTGCCCGCCAGTTCCACGCCGGTGGGGCCCGCGCCCACCACCACAAAGGTCAGGCAGGCAGCGCGGGCCTCTGTATTCTCGGCGGGCAGACTTTCCGCAGCCTCAAACGCCATCAGAATGCGGCGGCGAATCTCGAAGGCGTCGTCCAGTGTTTTCAGGCCCGGCGCGAAGGGCGCCCAGTCGTCGCGGCCAAAGTAGCTGTGGGTCGCGCCAGCGGCCACGATCAGGTGGTCATAACGCAATGGCGTGCCGTCGCGCAGGTACACCGTGCGTGCTGCCGAATCAATGCCCATCACCTCGCCCAACAGCGTTGTCAAGTTGCTCTGCTGACGGAACAGGTGGCGAATCGGTGCCGCAATCGACGGTGCCGACAGCCCAGCGGTGGCCACCTGGTACAGCAGCGGCTGAAACAGGTGATGGTTGGTTTTGTCGACCAGCGTGACGTCGACCTCGGCACTGCGCAAGGCCCTCGCGGCCTCCAACCCGCCGAAGCCGCAACCCACGATGACGATGTGGGGGCGTGTCTGAACCATGGGGCCATTATGCGCACGGACCGACCACGGCACGGATGCTGCAAAATGAACCAAAACCACAGGAGACCACCATGTTCCACACCGCAATTGCCGGCAGCCTGCCCAAGCCCGCCTGGCTGTCTGAAACCAACAAGCTCTGGCCCCAGTGGAAGGCCGAAGGCGCCGAACTGCTGCAGGCCAAGGCAGACGCCACCTTGCTGTGGATCAAGGCGCAGGAGGACGCTGGCCTGGATATCGTGGGCGACGGAGAACAGTCGCGCCAGCACTTTGTGCATGGTTTTCTGGAGCAGGTGGACGGCATCGACTTTGAAAACAAGGTCAAGATGGGCATTCGCGACAACCGCTACGACGCCATGGTGCCGCAGGTGGTGGCACAGCTCAAGCTGAAGGGCCGCGTGCATGCATTCGAGGCGCAGCTGGCACGCGCCCATACCCGCCGCAAGCTCAAGTTCACCTTGCCTGGCCCGATGACGATTGTTGACACTGTGGCTGACCGGTTTTACGGCGACAAGGTCAAGATGGCGTTTGCTTTTGCAGAGTTGCTGAACCAGGAAGCGCTGGCGCTGCAGGCCGACGGTGTGGACATCGTCCAGTTTGACGAACCAGCGTTCAACGTTTACATGAAGGACGCAGCTGATTGGGGCGTAAAGGCTCTGGAACGGGCGGCACAGGGGCTGACTTGCACCACGGCAGTCCACATCTGTTACGGCTACGGCATCAAAGCGAACCTGGACTGGAAAACCACGCTGGGCGACGAATGGCGTCAGTACGAGCAGATATTCCCAGCGCTTGCCAAAAGCAGCATTCAGCAGGTGAGCTTGGAGTGCTACCACTCGCATGTGCCCCCGCACCTGATGAAGTTGCTGGACGGCAAGGACGTGATGGTCGGGGTGATTGACGTTGCCAGCGACGAGGTAGAGACTCCCGAGCAGGTGGCCGACACCATCGGTCTGGCTCTGAAGTACGTGCCCAAGCACCGTTTGTTCCCATGCACCAACTGCGGCCTCGCGCCCATGGACCGAGCCATCGCGTTGAAAAAGCTGGACGCACTGGCCAAAGGGGCCGCGCTGGCCCGAAAGCGCCACCGCGAAGCCGCGCAAGACTGATGCAGCGCGCCGACCCCGCGACGCTGGGCTTTTGTCCGCAGCGCCTGGCCCGGTTGCGCCAAGCATTCCAGGGCGAGGTCGACCGCCAGCGACTGCCTGGGGCGGTGCTGGTGGTGGCGCGCCACGGCCAGGCGGCGATGTTCGACGCGCTGGGCGTACAAGACCCAGCCAACGGCACACCAATGGCGCCCGACAGCCTGTTCCGCATTTACTCGATGACCAAACCGGTCGTGTCGGTGGCTGCGCTAATGCTGATGGAGTGCGGGCAGTTGCAGCTCGGCGACTCGGTGGCCAAACACCTGCCCGAGTACGCGCGCATGTATGTGGCGATGGAGGACAAAGGCCTGCAACTGCGCCCCGCGCAGCGCCAGGCCACGGTACAGGATTTGCTGCGCCACACGGCCGGGTTTACCTACGAGTTTCTTGGGAACAGCCGGGTACAGCAGCAGTACATGCAGCGCCGCATCGGTGCAAGGTCACGCAGCAACGCCGAGTTCTCGCAGGAGCTGGCGCGCCTTCCCTTGCAGTTCGAGCCCGGCACGGTCTGGGAGTACAGCCGCGGCACCGACGTGCTGGGCCGTTTGGTCGAGGTGGTCAGCGGTCAGACGCTGGGCGCCTTTCTATCTGAGCACATCTTTGCGCCGCTGGGCATGACCGAGACCGCGTTTGCCGTGCCGCCAGCGCTGTACCACCGCATTGCCGAACCCTTCGCCCACGACCCCGACGGGGGTGTGGCCATGCCGGTCATCGACGTGCGGCGCGTGGCCGCAATGGAGGCCGGTGGCGGTGGCCTGGTGAGCACGGCGGCCGACTACGCGCGCTTCTTGCAGTGCCTGTTGAACAGAGGCACGCTGGATGGCACCCGTCTGCTCAGCCGCCACACAGTGGCGCTGATGCTGGCAGACCACCTGGGCTGCATGCCGGTCAATGGCAGTTTGCTGGCGCCTGGGTTCGGTTTTGGGCTGGGGTTTGCGGTACGCACCGCGGCCGGATTGTCGGCCGGTCCGGGGTCTGTCGGCATGGCCCACTGGAGCGGCATTGCCGGTACCACCTTCATTTTGGACCCAGCGGAGGACTTGTGGGCGATGCTGATGGTGCAGGCACCCAACCAACGCGACGAGTACCGACAGCTGTTCCGCAACCTGGTGTACGCTGCCTTGATTGATTGAACCCGACGGAGCCACCCCATGAGCCATTCCCACGACCACCCCGATGACGTTGCCCACAGCCATGCGCACGACGAACCGTGGAAACACAACGGTGTGCGCGTGGTGCCTGGCAACCAGCTTGACAGCAATACGGCGCAAACGCCGGGCATGGACCGCAAGGCGGCAATCAACTTCGCCCGCGTCGGTGCGGAAAAGTTGTGGGCGGGCACCGTGACCATCCACGCCAACGCCAAAACGGGTGCGCACCACCACGGGCATCTGGAGAGTGTGATTTACGTGATCAGTGGCCATGCGCGGATGCGCTGGGGCGACCAACTTCAGTTCACTGCCGAAGCCGGGCCGGGCGACTTCATCTATGTGCCCCCTTACGTGCCGCACCAGGAGATCAACGCCAGCACCACCGAGCCGCTCCAATGTGTGCTGTGTCGCAGCGATGGCGAGGCAGTGGCGGTGAATCTGGACATTGCGCCTGCGGAGCACCCCGAAACTGTGCTTTGGGTCGACCCTACCCATCCCACTGGCGCAGTCTGACACCTGGGTTGCGGTAGCCGCTGGCAGTGCTGTGGCCTGTCGTCCTACAGACTTTTGGACGGGCTTGTTCCAAACTGGTACCAAGCAAAAACAAGGAGCGAGTCATGAACCCAAATAACACCCCCCTTCAACAACCCGGCGCCGAAGTCGGTTTTACCGAACGTGTGCGCGGCAGCAAGGCGCTGATTCCCGTGATGGCGCTGCTGGCCGTCACCGTGCTTGCGCTGGGCGCCTACCTCGTGGCTGGCCGCATCGAAGCGCAGTCCGACACCCGCTTGCTGGCACAGGATGGCGTCATCACCGAGAGCAAAGACGATGGCAAGGCCGTGGTCAAACCTCCGGTAGCCAGCTCCCGTGCGCCGGTGGCGAACACCCGGTCAGTCGATCCAGACACCCCACGCCCAATGGCCTGCAGCAACTGCGGCACCGTTGAGTCCGTAACACCTGTCGAACGTGCCGCCCCAACCAGCGGCCTTGGCGCAGTGGCCGGCGGTCTGGTGGGTGGCCTGTTGGGGAACCAGGTGGGTGGCGGTACCGGTAAAGCTGTGGCGACGGTGGCGGGCGCTGTGGGTGGTGGCTTTGCAGGCAACGCGATCGAGAAAAACACCCGCAAAACCACGGCTTACCAGGTACGCGTGCGCATGAACGATGGCTCGGTCCGCACGATTGAGCAGAACCAACCCATCACCACGGGCGCCCGCGTGTTGGTTGATGGCAACGTGCTGCGCCCCGCCTGACCGCTGACCGGCGCCCCTGGGCAGCACGCCAAGCTCAGTGGTCTGCCACTTGCAGCACCAGCTTGCCAAAGTTGGCGCCGGTGAACAGCTGGATCAGGGCCTCTGGAAAGTTGGCCAGACCAACCACCACATCCTCCCGGCTTTTCATCCGTCCTTCCTTCATGTAGCCGGCCATCTCCGCCACCGCGAGGTGGTAGCGGTCGGCGTAGTCAAACACCACGATGCCCTCCATCCGGGCCCGGTTCACCAACAGGCTGAGGTAATTTTTCGGGCCTTGCACCGCCGTGGTGGCGTTGTACTGGCTGATGGCCCCACAAATGACGATGCGTGCCTTGCGGTTGATGCGCGTGAGCACCGTGTCCAGAATCTCACCACCGACGTTGTCGAAATAGATGTCGACGCCGTCCGGGCAATGCTGCTTCAAGCCGTCTTTTACGCTCGCGTTTTTGTAGTCGATGCAGGCATCGAACCCAAGTGTGTTGACCACCCAGTCGCACTTGGCCTGACCGCCTGCGATGCCCACCACCCGGCAGCCCTTGATCTTGGCCATCTGGCCCACGGTCTGGCCCACCGCGCCCGACGCGCCCGACACCACCAGCGTCTCGCCGGCTTTGGGCTGGCCCACATCCATCAGGCCGAAGTAGCCGGTCATGCCCGGCATGCCGAGCACATTGAGCCACTGGGTGAGGCTGCCGAGGCGCAGGTCAATTTTCACCAGGCCACTGCGGCGAATTTGATCAACTGGGATCAGCAGGTACTCCTGCACGCCCAAGCCCGCAGACACGTGGTCGCCGACTGCAAATTTCGGGTTCTTGGAGGCAACCACCACACCCACGCCACCGGCCCGCATAACTTCGCCCAGCCCCACAGGCGGGATGTAGCTCTTGCCTTCGTTCATCCAGCCGCGCATGGCCGGATCCAGCGACAGTGCCAGCGTTTTAACGAGCACACCGCCCTCGTCCGGCTGCGCCACCGCCTCGGTGGTGTGCTGCCAGTTGGCATCGGTGGGCAAGCCCACAGGGCGGGCGGCCAGACGGATCTGGTGGTTGGTCAGGGTGGTCATGCGGTGTCTCCAGATAAAGGTTGCGCAAGGCGTGAATCTGCGCTGGATGTCAAGGTCCCATGGTAGCCAGCCGGTATCGAGCCGCCGGTAGCGAAGGCGACATGTCAAACCATGCGAAGGGTGCCTGTGTTGTAATAAATTCCATCGATGATGCGACCGATGTGGGTGCGCTTGAAGGCCCTGTCCGCAAGCCGCTGTCCTACCTTGGAGACCATTGACGCGTGTCTGTCTTATTTTCCTCCCCCTTGTCGCCTCAAGCCGAGCCGCGAATTGCTTCGCGCCAAACGGCACTGTTACGGCATTTCACCGACGTGCGGGCCCACAGTCTCACGCTGTCGGCACCCTTATCGCCCGAAGACCAATGTGTCCAGTCCATGCCAGACGCCAGCCCCACGAAGTGGCATCTGGCCCATACCAGCTGGTTTTTCGAGGCCTTCATCCTGCAGGTCAGGACGCCAGGCTACGCCCCGTTTGACCCGCGGTTTTTTTACCTCTTCAATTCCTATTACGAAGCGCTGGGTCCGCGTCACCCGCGTACCCAGCGAGGCTTGCTGACACGGCCCTCACTGGCGGAGATCCATGCCTACCGGAAGCACGTCGATTCGGCGATGCATGAGCTGCTGTGTACCAGCAGCGAGGCCGATCTGGAAACCTTGGCACCGCTGGTCACACTTGGGCTGCACCATGAACAGCAGCACCAGGAGTTGCTGTTGACCGACATCTTGCACACGCTTTGGTGCAACCCGCTGTTGCCCGCCTACCGGACCGTCACACCCACGCCCCCTGCCACCACCGCCCAGCCGGTGCGGTGGTTGACTGTGCCCGGCGGCACCGCGCAGGTGGGCCATGCCGGCGGCGGTTTTGCCTTTGACAACGAGACGCCACGCCACACGGTGCTGCTGTCACCATGTCAAGTGTCCGACCGGTTGGTGACTTGTGGCGATTACGCTCGGTTCATCGCCGACGGCGGCTACCAACGCGCTGAGCTGTGGCTGGCTGACGGCTGGGCAGCAGTGCAGGCCGGCGGTTGGGAGGCGCCGCTGTATTGGTTGCGCGGTGATGACCCGCGCCTGCTGTCGGGTTCGGGCGTGGCCGCGTCAGGCTGGCAGGTGTTCGGCTTGGCGGGGGTGCAACCCCTGCAAGCGTCAGCACCAGTCAGTCAGATCAGCTTCTACGAGGCCTCGGCCTTTGCCGAATGGGCCAACACACAGCCCGACACCGCCGGTGCACGGCTGCCGACCGAGTTCGAATGGGAAACTGCTTCCGGATTGCCAGGCATGACACAGACCACAGGCGCGGTGTGGCAATGGACGCGCTCGTCCTACGACCCTTATCCTGGCTTTCGGCCCAACCCCGGTGCGGTGGGCGAGTACAACGGCAAATTCATGGTCGGGCAACTGGTGTTGCGTGGCGGCAGCCAGGCGACGCCAACGGGCCACGCCCGGCCCAGCTACCGCAACTTCTTTCCACCGGGAGCGCGCTGGCAGTTCTCGGGGCTGCGTCTGGCGAAGGACGCGCCGGGCTGACCCACGCGATGACTGGAGCTGAATTGCCAGCGCGGTATGCTCCACTGGTATCTGTCTAAACCCCCTGACCCAGAACCCCCGGAGCATCCGATGAAAGCAACCTGGAACGGCGCCGTGATCGCCGAAAGCGACGATACCGTGGTGGTCGAAGGCAACCACTATTTCCCTGAGAGTTCGCTCAACCGCGCGTACATCAGTTTCAGCAACCACAAGACCACGTGCGCTTGGAAGGGCCAGGCCAGCTACTACTCGCTGATTGTCAATGGCGAAATGAACACCGACGCCGCGTGGTACTACGCCGATCCGAAATCGCAAGCCGAAGAAATCCGCGGCCGTGTGGCGTTTTGGAAGGGCGTCAAAGTCGGTCCCTGAACCTGGCCTTGGGTCAGACGCCCGCCAAGCGGCGCAGTCCTGGCGGTTAAGCTCGGCGCATGTCGATCGTTGCACTGCCCCCACTTTTCAACCTGCCGGATCAGGTCCTGCCCGCGTTGCATGGCCGAGGCTATGCCGTCCTTGACGCGGCCGGCGTGTCCACCCTGACCCTTTGCCCGTTGCCCGCGCTGAATGCGCTTCGCAGCGACTGGGATGACCTGCCTCCAGATGCCCACCTGAAAGACGGAGGGCGCTACCGCCGCCGCCGGCATGCCTGTGCGGTGGTCACAGCCCATGCGGTACGGCCCGTGCCGCACCGCGCCCACTGGCAACCGGTGGAGTACAACGCGCTCCATGGCGGCATGTCGCGTTGGTTTGAGCCGATGCACGCAGCCACTACGCACAACCCGGTGTGGAATCAGTTGCTTCAGGGGTTGGCGGGCGTGTTTGACGAAGCAGTGGGGAAGGCGACGCGCTGGCATGTTGAGGCGCACCAGTTCCGCATCGACACCACCGACGGGATAGGCCGGCCTACCCCCGAAGGCGCCCACCGGGACGGCGTGGATTTTGTGGCGGTGTTCCTGATCGACCGGGTGCGCGTGAAGGGTGGTGAAACCCGGGTGTTCGAGGCCGACGGCCCGAACGGCCAGCGCTTCACCCTCAGCGAGCCGTGGTCGGTGCTGCTGCTGGACGATGCCCGTGTGATCCACGAGTCCACCCCCATTCAGCCGGTGGGCAAGGGTGGTTACCGCGATACCTTGGTGCTGACCTACCGGCGCGGTGACTTTCAGGGCGAGCAGACGGTTGTTACAAATTAACGGCAGTTTGTGCCCGCGCGGGCTGCAGTTTGCGCGTTAATAGGTGCTGGGCACAACACAATGAGGAGAAAGCCATGAAAAAGACACTGTCATTCATTCCCCATGGGTGGGGAGCACTGGCTGCCTTTGCCACCGCGCTGGTGCTGTCGACAAGCCCGGTACAAGCGGCCGACGCGTATGTCAATGCCACGGTGGGCGGTGTGTTCGCGCCCGGGGTGTATGGCCAGATCCAGATTGGTAACAACCCGCCACCCCCCGTGTTGTACCGGCAGCCTGTCGTCATTACCCGTGGCCCTGCTTACGTGGCCGAGCCGCTCTACTTGTATGTGCCGCCTGGCCACGCCAAGAATTGGCGCAAGCACTGCGGTCGCTACAACGCTTGT
>CAZANT010000051.1:0-11737 GCA_964486575.1 uncultured Burkholderiaceae bacterium
CCAGCTCGTTCATCTCGCGGCGGAACTTGGTGCGCCACTCGGTCACCGTGACGGTAAAGGTGACGTAGAACACCAGCGCAATGATGGTGATCCAGGCAAACCACACGTCGAACTTGACTGCCAGCAGGGTGAGCACCAGCGTCACCTCGATCAGCGTCGGGATGATGCTGTAGAGCGAATAGCTGATGAGTGAATGCACGCCCCGCGTGCCGCGCTCAATGTCGCGCGTCATGCCGCCGGTCTGGCGCTCCAGGTGAAAGCGCAGGCTCAACGCGTGCAGGTGGCGAAACACTTCCAAAGAAATGCGCCGCGCTGCGCCTTCAGTGGCCTTGGCGAAAACCAGTTCGCGCAGCTCAGCGAACAGCGACGTGGACAGCCGCAGCAAGCCATAACCCACCAGCAGCGCCACCGGCACCACCAGCACCGCCTGGACATCGCCGGGCTTGAAACTCATCGCATCCACCAGGTTTTTCAGCAACACTGGCACGCCGACATTGGCCACTTTGGCGCCGACCATGAAAGCCAGCGCGGCAATCACCCGCCACTTGTATTCCCACAGGTAGGGAAACAACCGGCTGAGCGTGGCCCAGTCGGAGCGTTGCGGGGTGTTGGAAACGCTTGGAGCGGCCGACAGAGGGGCGTGGGGGCTGAGTTCGCCGCTGCGGCGCATGGGAGACAATCTGAAAATTATTGAACCGAGATTGTGCCCATGTCCGCCAATTCAAGCGCGCCCGCCACCCTGCCGACCGACAAAGACCTGGTGTTGAAGGTCATTCCCATGCCCGCCGATTGCAATGCCAACGGCGATATTTTTGGCGGCTGGGTGATGGCCCAGGTCGACTTGGCCGGCGCGGTGATGGCCGCACGCGCCGTCAAGGGCCGCATGGCCACGGTGGCGGTGAACGAGTTCATCTTCAAGCAGCCAGTGCGGGTTGGTGACATCCTGAGCTTTTATTCGCACGTGTCCCGGGTAGGCAACACATCGATCACAGTGCAGGTGGAGGTGTTTGCGGAGCGTTTCCAAACCCAGGGCAATTACATCAAGGTGACGGAAGCGTCCTTGACCTATGTGGCGATTGACGAATCTGGCAAGCCACGGCCAATTGCCAAAGCCGCACCGGTGGCCTGACGCCTGTTTTGCTACGTTTTCGATAGCGACTTAGCGAGCTTAGACTAGGGCTAAAGGCCGGTTTCTCATAAAAATTAGTCAAATCGGCCATGCCGGCCCTCGCCAGCGGTGAATCGGGCCGCTCCAGCAAAGGCTTCTGGCAGGCACGCCTTGCCGCGTTCCCACTCCTGGTGCAGCGCTGCTCCCAACGGGAGTTCCCACTGGCGGTAGGCGCTCATGCGGTCGGCCAGCATGGTGATTTGCGGGAAGCGGCTGAGCTGGTGCGCCAGCGCCACCGCCGCATCGCGTGCACCGCCGCGGGGCACGACGCGGTTGGCCAAGCCCATTTGCAACGCCTCGGTCGCCTCGACCTTGCGGCCGGTCAGAATCAGGTCCATCGCATGGCCCAGACCCACCAACCGGGGCAGGCGAACCGTACCGCCGTCGATCAGCGGCACACCAAAACGGCGGCAGTAGACGCCGAAGTAGGCATCCTCCTCCATCACGCGCATGTCGCACCACAACGCCAGTTCCATGCCTCCGGCCACGGCGGCACCGCCAATGGCTCCAATGACAGGCTTGGAAAGCAGCAGGCGCGATGGCCCCATGGGGCCCAGGGCTTTTTTCTCATCTGAGGAAAAATTGAGGTTGCTCAACACCTCGTGACCCTTGTCGGGCGACTGCGCTGCAGCCCGCGCACCGGCCTGTAAATCCCAGCCAGCACAGAAGTGGCCGTTGGCGCCATGGAAAACAGCCACGCGGGCGTTGGGGTCCGCGTCAAACGCGAGGAAGGCGTCGTGCAGCGCCCGGGCGGTGTCGGCGTCGACCGCGTTGCGCACCTCGGGACGGTTCAGCGTAACGATGGTGACGTGTTGGTCGTGTTCAATCTGCAGGGGCATGGCGGTGAATCCCGGTGGGTGGTCGGTGCGTACGCGACGTTCAAGCAACGTTCAAGCCGCAATCTACCGAAGCCGCACGGGCTTGCTTGACGCGAAGAAGACAGGGTATGCGGAACAACCCCTAGGACTAAGGCTTGTTGAGGCAGTTATAACCTCGCACCGGCTTACAAAGCAGGTCGGATGGCATTGAAAGACCCAGATGGAGACACCGTGCAAGTTGTGCAGTTAGTGATCAGCGGCGTGGCCCAGGGCTGTATTTATGGCCTGATCGCGCTTGGCTTTGTGCTGATCTACAAAGCCACCGAAACCGTGAGCTTCGCTCAGGGCGAGTTGATGATGCTGGGCGCCTTCATTGGCCTGGCGGTCATGACGCTGCTGGGCTTTCCATTTTGGATCGCGGTGCCCAGCGCCATCTTGGGGATGGCGGCGTTTGGCATTGGGCTGGAGCGGTTGGTGATCCGGCCCATCCTCGGCCAGCCGGCGTTCTCCATCGTGATGTTGACCATCGGCATTGGCTACGTGGCGCGCGGCCTGATCACGATGATTCCCAACATCGGCACCGACACCCATGTGCTTCCTGTGCCCTACAAAGACCAGTATTTCAATCTCGGCACGCTGGTCATCAACACCGAACAACTGGTGGTGATTGGCGCCACCGCCGTGCTGTGCGCGCTGCTGTTCGCACTGTTCCGCTACAGCAAGCTGGGCATTGCGATGCAGGCGTCGTCCCAAAACCAGCTGGCGGCCTACTACATGGGCATTCCGGTCAAGTCGCTCAACGGCCTGGTGTGGGGCCTGGCTGCGGCGGTGGCGGCCATTGCTGGCTTGCTGCTCGCGCCCATCACCTTTGTGCACGCGAACATGGGGTTCATTGGCCTGAAAGCCTTCCCCGCTGCGGTGGTGGGGGGCTTTGGCAGCTTGCCAGGCGCCATCGTCGGTGGGCTGGTGATCGGCATCGTCGAGTCGCTCTCGGGCTTTTATTTGCCTGACGGCTTCAAGGACGTGGCCGCCTACGTGGTGGTGCTGGTGATGCTGATGGTCAAACCGAATGGCCTGTTCGGCGAGAAGCTGAACAAGAAGGTCTGACACCATGAGATTCATATTCAAAACCGACTACGCACAAGACATCAAGCTGGCCAAGCATGGCGGCCATGTCTTCTGGTACAGCGCACTGGTACTGCTGATGGTGGCGGCGCCGTGGCTCTTCAGTGAGTACCTGCTGGCACAACTGACCTTCATCCTGATCTACGGTGTGGTGGGCCTGGGGCTCATGGTGCTGGCTGGCTTTACTGGCCTGTTCTCGTTGGGCCACGCGGCCTTTCTTGGCGTGGGTGCCTACACCCAGGCGGTGTTCACCGGCATGGGCCTGCCCTTCCCGATTGCGCTCGCGCTCGCAGGCATGCTGTCGGCCGCGGTGGGTGTTGTGGTAGGCCTGCCCGCGCTGCGGCTCAAAGGCATCTACCTCGGCATTGCCACTCTGTCTTTTGGTTTCATTGTCGAAGAGGGGTTTGCCCGGTGGGAGTCGGTCACGGGCGGTAACGCTGGCAAGTCGGTCGGCAACGTCAACATGTTTGGCTGGGTGGCCGACAGCAGCACCTCGTTTTATTTTGTTTGCCTGGTGGTCACCGTCCTCTGCACACTGGCTGTGGTCAACCTGCTGCGTTCGTCCACCGGTCGGGCATTTGTGGCCATCCGCGACTCCGAGGTCTCGGCGCAAAGCATGGGCATCCACTTGGCCTATTACAAGACACTGAGCTTCTCGATTTCTGCGGCATTGGCCGGCATTGGCGGCGCGCTGTACGCACACCAGATTCGCTTTTTGTCGCCCGACCAGTTCAACATCCTGCAGTCGATTGACCTGCTGCTGATGGTGGTGATCGGTGGGCTGGGCTCCATCCACGGCGCGTTCCTCGGCGCCATTTTCCTGATTGGCCTGCCACAAGCCATCAGCGCGGTGAAGGACTTTCTGCCCGATGCGATTGGCCAGGCCCCGGGCCTCAAGTCGGTCGTCTACGGTGTGGTGCTGATCGGCTTTGTGCTGTTCGAGCCGCTTGGCCTGTACGGCCGCTGGCTGAAGATTCGTACCTACTTCCAGCTTTTCCCGTTCTACCGCAAGGGCCTGTTCAAGCGGCAGAAGAGTTTCCAGAAGTCGGACCGCCTGAAATGACAGACATTCTTCTTTCAGCCAAGAACCTGAGCGTTCGCTTTGGCGGCGTGCTGGCCGTGAACAAGGTCAGCTTTGATGTGAAACGCGGTGAGGTGTTCACCCTGATCGGCCCCAACGGCGCCGGCAAGACCACGGTGTTCAACCTCATCAGCCGCATCTACACACCCACCTCGGGCGAGATTGCCTGGTTTGGCGGTGGCAACGAATTGCGCCTGACGGACCAGCCGCCCCACCGTGTGGCCCAGCTGGGCATTGCGCGCACGTTCCAGAACATCGAACTGTTCGAGCACGCCACGGTGTTGCACAACCTGCTGATTGGCCGCCACACCCATCGCAAAACCGCACTGTGGCAAGAGGTGTTTTTCACTGGCAAAACCCGTGCAGCGGAAATTGATGCCCGCGAAAAAGTGGAACAAGTGATCGAGTTGCTTGACCTGCAACACTACCGCGACACCATGGTTGCTGGCCTGCCCTACGGTGTGCGCAAGGTGGTGGAACTGGCCCGTGCTCTGTGCACTGAACCCAAGCTGCTGCTGCTGGACGAGCCATCGTCCGGCCTGAACGTGGAAGAAACCGAAGACATGGCCTTCTGGATTCAGGACATCCAGCGCGAGCTGGGCATCACCGTGCTGATGGTGGAGCACGACATGACGCTGGTGTCCAAGGTGTCTGACCGCGTGCTGGCGATGAACCAGGGCGAAATGTTGGCCATGGGCTCGCCCCGCGAAGTGCAAACCCACCCCGGCGTGATTGAGGCCTACCTGGGCACGGTCGATGACGTCTCTTCTCTGCGGAGGCAAGCCGCATGAATACCCCCGTGACTCCCAGCGCCGGCGAGCCGCTGCTCAAACTGCTCAACGTCGAGAGCGCCTACGGGCCGATCAAAGCCATCCGAGGCGTCAGTCTGAAGGTGCGGCAAGGTGAAATCGCCACTGTGCTCGGCTCCAATGGCGCGGGCAAGACCACCATCCTCAAAACCATTTCCGGCATCATCGACCCACGCAAGGGGTCGGTCGAGTTCAAGGGCGAGTCCATCACGGCCCAAGACCCGGCCCACATCGTGCAGCGCGGCCTGGTGCATGTGCCCGAGGGGCGCGAGGTCTTTCCCCTTCTGAGTGTGCGCGACAACCTGCTGATGGGCGCCTACACGCGAAAGGACCGCGACGGTGTGGCGCGCGACATTGAACTCGCATACAACTACTTTCCGATTCTGAAAGAGCGTGCGGCACAAGGCGCAGGCCTGCTCTCGGGCGGCCAGCAGCAGATGCTGGCGATCAGCCGGGCCTTGATGGCCAACCCCGATTTGATCTTGCTGGACGAACCCAGCCTGGGCCTGTCGCCAAAACTGACCAAGGAAATCTTTGAGATTGTGGTGCGCATCAACCGGGAGCGCGGCACGACGATTCTGTTGGTGGAGCAAAACGCCAACATGGCCCTCAATGCATCGGACTATGGCTATGTTTTGGAAAACGGCCGCATCGTGATGGAAGACACCTGTGAGCGGCTGCGCGAAAAAGAAGACATCAAAGAGTTCTACCTCGGCATGAAGGAAGAAGGCGTGCGCGGCGAGCGGCGCTGGAAAAAGAAGAAAACCTGGCGCTGAGACCGGAAGGCAACGACATGAGCAACCTCTGGGACCTATCCCACCTGCAGCCGAGCCGAGACATTTTGCTCGCCGGCAACACCCTGCCTGCAATGTTCTGGAACGCCGTGGCCGAACGCGGCCCCAATGTCTGGCTGCGGCAAAAAGAACTGGGCATCTGGCGCAGCTGGAGCTGGACACAAACCGGCGACGCCGTGCGGGAAATCGGCAACGGCCTGCTGAGCCTGGGCTTTGAGGCGGGTCATTGCGCTTCCATCCTGTCAAACACACTGGTCGAATGGGTGCTGGCCGACCTGGCTGTGCTCAGCTGCGGCGGCGTCTCCAGCGGCATCTACCCGACCGATGCCGCCAGCCAGGTCCAGTACCTGTGCGAAGACTCGGCCACCCGGGTGCTGTTTGTTGAAGATGACGAGCAGCTCGACAAGGTGCTGGAGGTGCGTGACCGCCTGCCGATGCTGCAAAAGATCGTTGTGTTCGACATGGACGGCCTGAGCGATCTGAACGACCCCATGGTCATTGGTCTGGACGACCTGCGCGCCCTGGGCCGTGCGCACGCACGCAGCCACTCAGCCATGCTGGATGCCCGGGTCGCAGCTTGCCGCCCTGAAGACCTGGCCATTCTGGTGTACACCTCGGGCACCACGGGCAAACCCAAGGGCGCGATGCACACCCATGGCGGGCTGGTGTACTCGGTCCATGGCTACAACACCATCGTTTCGCAAAACATGCACGACGAACGGCTGTGCTTTCTGCCGCTGTGCCACATTGCCGAGCGCCTGGGAGGCGAGTACCACGCCCTGTACGCCGGCGCCAAACTGAACTTCGTCGAGAACCCGGAAACGGTACCCGAGAACATCCGCGAAATCGCACCCACCGTGATGCTGGGGGTACCCCGCGTGTGGGAGAAGTTTTATTCCGGCGTGATGATTGCGCTCAAGGAAGCCAGTGGCTTGCAGCAGGCCGCTTACGCCTGGGGCATTGGCGTGGGCAGCCGAATTGCCGACAAGGTGCTGGCCGGCCAACCTGTGAGCGGCTGGCTCAAGATGCAGTTCACCCTGGCCCGCTGGATTGCGCTGAACAATGTGCGCAAGCTGATCGGCATCCACCGCGCCCGCTACTGCGTTACCGGCGCAGCCCCCATTTCCCCCGAACTGGTGAAGTGGTACCTCGCACTGGGCGTGCCCATGCTGGAGGTGTGGGGCATGACGGAGACCTGTGGGGCATCCACCTACACGCCAGCCAGCGGCATCAAGCCCGGCATGATCGGTCTGGCGTGCGAGTACAACCAAGTCCGTATTGAGGCCGCCACTGGCGAAATCCAGGTCAAAGGCGCCAACGTCTTCAAGGGCTATTTGAACCAGCCAGAAAAAACCGCAGACACCTTCACCACGGACGGCTGGCTGCGCACAGGCGATGTCGGCCTGGTGGACGACGACGGCTACTTCAAGATCACCGACCGGATGAAGGACATCATCATCACAGCTGGTGGCAAGAACGTCACCCCAAGCGAGTTGGAAAACGAGCTCAAGTTCTCTCCCTACGTGACCGATGCCGTCGTGATCGGCGACAAGCGCCCTTACCTGACCGTGATCATCATGATCGACCAGGAAAACGTCGAGAAGTTCGCACAAGACAACGACGTGCCCTTCTCCAACTACGCCAGCCTGACCAAGTCACCCGAAGTACAGGAACTCATCCAAGGCGTGCTTGATCAGGTTAATAAGAAATTTGCGCGGGTCGAACAGATCAAGAAGTTCTGGCTACTGGACACCCAGCTGAGTGCCGAAGACGAAGAACTGACGCCGACCATGAAGCTCAAACGCAAACTGGTCGAGAAGAAGTACACGGCCCAGATCGAAGCCATGTACCGGTGAGGTGGCCGCCTAGGGTTACTGCTGTGTGCGCAGCGAACATATGTCTCTATAAGTGTGTTGTCCATTTGAGGAGTTAATCGACATGAAGTCAAAATCCCTGTTAGCCCTAGTCGCCCTTGCCACTACCGCTACGCTTTCCATAGCGCAGCAAGGTGTCAGCAAAACCGAGATCACCCTCGGCTCCATCCAGGACTTGTCTGGCCCCCTGGCTGGCTTTGGCAAGCAGATCCGCCTCGGCATGATGCTGCGGGTTGACGAGATCAACGAGCAGGGCGGCATCAATGGTCGCAAGCTCAAGTTGAACGTAGAAGACTCCAGTTACGACCCAAAGAAAGCTGTTCTGGCCGCTCAGAAACTGGTCAACCAGGACAAGATTTTCGCGATGATCGGCCACTTGGGCACCGCGCAGAACCTGGCCGCCATGCCGGTTCAGTTCGAAAAGAACGTGATCAACTTCTTCCCGGTCACTGCCGCACGTGAAATGTACGAGCCCTTCCACCGACTGAAGTACTCGTTCGCCGCCACCTACTACGAACAAATCCGCTCCACCTTGCCCAAGCTGGTGAAGGAAAAGAACGCGACCAAAGTCTGCACGATTTACCAAGACGACGAGTTCGGTCTGGAAGTGCTGCGTGGCGCCGAGGCTGCACTCAAGGGCATCAACATGGAGTTGACCGAAAAGACCTCGTTCAAGCGCGGCGCCACCGATTTCTCCTCCCAAGTCGCCAAAATGAAGGCCGCTGGCTGCGATTTGGTGGTGCTGGGCACCATCATCCGTGAAACCATCGGCACGATCGGTGAGAGCCGCAAGACCGGCTTCAACCCGACCTTCTTCGGCTCCAGTGCGGCCTACACCGACCTGATTCACAAACTGGGCGGCAAAGCCATGGACGGCCTGTACGCCACCATGACGGTGCAGCACCCTTACCTGGATGAAGCGTCGCAGCCGATCCGGTTCTGGGCCAACAAGTACAAAACCAAGTTCAACGAAGACCCCACCGTCTTCTCTGTCTACGGCTACAACGCCATTGACGCCTTCATCCGTGCGGCGGAGAAAGCCGGCAACAACCTGACCACCGACAGCTTCATCAAGGCGATGGACACCATGGTCATTCCACCCGATATCTTCGGCAGCGCCCAAGCCACCTTCGGTCCGCAAAAGCGTCTGGGCAGCGAAGTGTCTCGCCTGTCGCAAATCCAGGACACCAAGTGGAAAGTGGTGTCGGACTACGTGCGCTGAGACACCGCACAAACAGCGCCTGAAAGCCACCTCCGGGTGGCTTTTTCACGTGTGTACACCTTGCAGGTACCAGACTGCACGGTGAGCTCCGGAACCGCTTTTGAACCTGACGGAAACCACAAGGACTGCCAGTGACCTCGATTGACACCGACTACCTCATCATCGGCGCTGGCGCGACGGGTCTCGCGTTTGCAGACACCTTGCTGCAGGAGTGTGATGCCCACATCACACTGGTGGACAAACGCGCCCTGCCAGGCGGGCATTGGAACGACGCCTACCCCTTTGTCACCCTGCACCAGCCTTCGGCTCTGTACGGCGTGAATTCGCTGGAGCTGGGCGATGGACGACTGGACACGGTCGGCCACAACGCCGGGTTGCACGAACTGGCCAGCGGCGCCGAAGTCAGCGGCTACTTCCAACGGGTGATGCAACAGCGGTTGCTGCCCAGTGGCCGGGTGCGCTATTTGCCACTGAGCGCGCTGGACGGATGGGACGGCCGTACCGCCCAGGTGGTGTCGCTGTTGACCGGCACGCGCACGCAGATCACGGTGCGCAAAAAGCAGGTGGATGCGCGCCACTTCAGTCCCAGAGTTCCCGCGACCCATTCGCCCACGTTCCCCGTGGCCGACGGCGTGAGGCTGGTAACGCCCACCCAGCTGGCCCAGTGGGGTCAGAGCGAGCAGCAGCCGCCCCAGCGTTTTTGTATTCTGGGTGCAGGAAAAACGGCCATGGACGTGGGCTTGTGGCTCTTGAACGCAGGCGTTTCCCCGGAGGTCATCCACTGGGTGGTGCCACGGGACTCGTGGCTCATCAACCGCATCACGACCCAACCCGGGATGGCGTTTTTTCAGCATTCCATCGGCGGGCAGGTCAAGGCCTTACGGGCGTTGGCCCAAGCCCGCAGTGTGGACGACCTCTTTGAGCGCCTGGAGTCCGAGGGACAAATGCTGCGCATCGACCGCAGCGTGCAACCCCGCATGTTCCACTACGCCACGATGTCCGAAGGTGAAGTGCAGTGCCTGCGGCAGATCACCCAGGTGATTCGCAAGGGCCGCGTGACCGCCCTGACCCCCGACGCGCTGGTGTTGGATCAAGGGCGGGTCGCGATGGACGCGGCGTCCACGCTGTACATCCACTGCACCGCCTCCGCGGTCGTGCCAAGGCCAGCGGAACCCATTTTTCAGACCGGAAGAATCCTGCCCCAGCTGGTGCGTGCGCCACTGATCTCGATCAGCGCTGCCGTTTGCGCTTACGTTGAAGCGCACTACCCCGACGACGCCACCAAAAACGCGTTGTGCACCCCGGTACCTTTTCCGACCCATGTTGCAGGCTATGTTCGCTCCACCCAGGTCAACATGCTGAACCAGATGCGTTGGAGCCAGGACAAGACCCTGCGTGCCTGGATGCGCGACAGCCGTCTCGACGGGTTTGGTAAGCTGACAGCGAGCGTCGACCCTTCAGACGCAGAAAAGGTCGCGCTGCTGGCCGAGTTGCGGCAGCAGTCAATGGCCGCCATGGCCAACGCCCCCCGCCTCCTCGAGGAAGCCCAATGAACACCATCCAGTTTCAGGTGTACAAAACCGAGCTGAGCCGTACCCGTTGCGTGCAGCTGACCGATCGACCGTTGGCTGAAGGCGAAGTCCGGGTTCGCATCGACCAGTTCGCCTACACAGCCAACAACATCACCTACGCCGCGTTCGGGGACGCGATGAACTACTGGCAGTTTTTCCCGGTGACGACAGAGGCGGCCAGCGAGGGCTGGGGGGTGGTCCCAGTGTGGGGATTCGGTGTGGTGATAGAGAGTCGCTGCGCTGAGGTGGCGGTGGGCGAAAAGCTGTATGGCTACTGGCCCATGGCGTCGCACGTGGTGCTGCAACCCGAACGCCACTCGGCGACCGGCTTCTTTGACGGCACACCGCACCGCAACGCCCTGCACCCGGTCTACAACCAGTACCTGCGCTGCGCGGTGGACCCGTTGCACGACCCCGCCCATGCCGCACTGGAACCACTGCTGCGCCCGCTGTTCCTGACCGCGTGGCTGATTGACGACTTTCTCGCGGACAACCGCTTTTTCGGCAGCGCCTCGGCAGGCGCCCGAAGCATGGTGCTGTTGTCTTCGGCCAGCAGCAAAACCGCCTACGCCACCGCGGCCCAACTGGCCCGGCGGGCCGACGCGGTCGTTGTGGGTCTGACGTCTGAGAGCAAGCAGCCTTTCTGTGAAAGCCTGGGGGTGTACGACCGCGTGGTCCCCTACAGCGCGCTGGACACTCTGGCGGCCGACACGCCGTGTGTGTACGTGGATTTCGCGGGCAGCGGTCCTTTGCGGCAGGCCATACACAGCCGGTTTACTGCGCTCGCCTACAGCTGCGCAGTGGGCGGCACCCACGTGGACCAACTGGCGGGTGGAAGCAGCTTGCCGGGGCCGCGGCCTGTGCTGTTTTTTGCGCCAGCCCAAGCCAAACAGCGGATGCGCGACTGGGGTGTCGACGGCTTCAACGACCGGCTGGCCCAGGCCTGGCACCACTTTCTTCAGCAGGTCAGCCAGCCCCATGCCCCCTGGCTAGTAGTGCAGACGCATTCGGGCGAGGCTGCCGTGACTGCGGCTCACCAGGTGGTCCTGCGCGGCCAAGGTGACCCGCGCGTGGGTCACCTGCTGTCACTGCCCGCGTGACTCGGGCGAGCCGCTCACGCGGCGGCGAGTCCCAGCAACACCCTCGCTTCCGCCGGACTGGCCACGTCGCGTCCTGACTCCTGGGCGTACCTTGCGAGCTGATCAATCAAGGGTCCGTTGGACGCCACCTTGCTACCGTCAGGCAGATAGAAGGTGTCTTCCAGCCCGCTGCGCA
>CAZANT010000052.1:0-11595 GCA_964486575.1 uncultured Burkholderiaceae bacterium
GCTCGACGACGTCCTCGCGGCCATCCACCTGATGTTCACCGCGGGTCATCGGCCGTTGGCGGGCGACGCGCTGGTCGACCTCGCGCTGTGCCGGGAGTTGTAGTTCATCGTTCACTGCCACCAACACGGCAAGCAGCGGCCCCACGAAGGCGCCCGCCATTGCCTTCACATGCGCGGGCGCCTTCGCCCACGCTGCCACCGCCTGGGCTACTGCCTCAGCGGTTTTTTTTCGTTCATCGCTTACCAGCTTCACCTTGAACCCTCCCAATTTCCTCCGCTAATGCCGTAGCGGCTCGGTCCTGGGCCGGATGGCCCTTGATTGGTTTCTGCCCGCTGGCTCTGGCCGCGTACAGTTATTGAAACGGGTCCAAGTGGGGTCCAAATACAAGGAATCCCCGCACACCTCCGCGAAGGTTCCCACCGTGACGGAATGGCGCTCCGCTGGGGTCCAAGTCCCCTTTGGCTTCCATGCCTTGCGCTTGCTGGTGCACAGCTCACCCGGCCGCGCAACGTCATACACACCGGCTGGGCGCTTCACATCCATGGGGCCGTATTTGCCCTCCTGCTCGGACTCGTCAAACTCAATCCGCAGCTGATAGCCGCGCCCCTTCATGGCGCCGCCCTGCTCTGTCATGTAGCCGCACCAGTCGGCCCGGTGCGCTTCGCCCTTGTGCACGGCCACATGGGCGCGCTGCAGGCGTTTGGATGCCCCGGCCACCATGGCGCCATCAATGCGCCGCAACTCACGCCAAACGGTTACAGGGGGTTGGCCAATGGCCTGGAATTGGCGAATGCCCCAGGCGCTGGCCCAGGCTGTCACGCGCCTGGCCTTGTTGCCGCCTTCGATCATTTCGACCTGGGCGCCGTACTGGTCCTGGTCAAAGTGGCCCTGTTCACCCACGGCCCCAAAGTCGTCGATGTTCTTTGCGATGTACTTCGCCACATAGGCCACCGCGCCGCCCCGGGCCGGGTCTATGGCCTCCGCCTTGAACCTGAATTCCTGGGCGCCGTATTCGTCGCCCTCATGCTGCAACCAGCACCCCCGCAATAGGGCCTGCAGCTGCTCCCGCTGGTGCGCGCTGACCCATAGCAACATATGCCAATGCGGGCACCCGTCGTGATGCGGCTCTGCAACTCGGAACCCAAAAACGTTAAGCCGCTGCCTGTGAATCTTTGCCCGCGCCCGCGCCCAGGTGGCCGATAGCCAGCCCTGTCCATCCCGTGGGGTGCTGCCGTCATAGTTGGGGTTTTTACCCCCGCCGAATAGCGAAGCATGAAACCGGCTTGGGCAGGTGTTTGTGGTGAAAATCCCCACCATCCCGGCCGCCGCGGCCCACTCCTCACAGCCGCGAATTCGCGTCATCAACTCACCGCGCCTGATTGACTTATTGGCCGTCCCAGCCTGTACCGCGTCCCATAGCGTGATGGTTTCGCCGTCCGCGCTCTCAATCTCGGTTTGCTCCAACATGGCCCGGTTTGCATGCTGGCGCTGGGTGTAGCGGGCCTCTGTCACATCGTGCACATACGGCATGCGCTTGGCGCACACGTTGCCCGCCGCCTGTTCCTGGGCCTCTCGCTTGCGCACTTGGGCGCGCCGTAACTGGCGCCTCCAATACAGCTCACAGCCCAGGCGCTTAACCATTCCCTGTATCTGTACCGGTAACGGCCTGGCCTTGGGTCCCGTGGCGTATGCCATGGGCGCCGCCTCCATGGTGGCCAGCTTTTCGTTTATCAGCTCCAGGGTCAGGGGAACGGCCAGATCAATGACCCAATCCAGCATATAACCCGCCCGGCCCTTGGCCAGGTTGCACAGGTCCGCGTCACTGGCCCACACGTCCACCGGCCGCAACAGGCCCGCCGTGCTGTTACGGGATAGTTCACCCTCCCAGCGCGTCACACGCGCCGCACCCGTGCCCAGGTTTTTGAACTTTGGCGCGTAGTAGCCTGTTAGGTCCAGGCTGGTGCCTGGGTGCGGGTACGGGTTTGGTCGCCCCAATACGTTACTCAACATGGCACCGCCTAGCCAATTCCACCAGCCACGCCGCCAGCTGCGGGGGAGTGTGCTCGCGCTCTGCATGCGTTACCTCTGGCCGCGCCTTGCTGCGCGAACCATCCCGGCGCCGGCCGCTACTAGAAATTGTGTGCGTTGCCTCTCCCAGCACAATCGGAAAATCTGGCAACTGAGCCGGCGCGCACCCTACGATGTAAAGCCAGGTCTTTTTCTCCGCACGATGGCCGAACCAATGCTGCGTAATCGGCAAAGTCCACCCGCCAAAACTATCCACTTCGCCGGTCGCCGGAAGCCCAGCAGCTGCCCACAGCGTAGAACTAGCCGGATGCTCAAGCACCCCACCAAACTCCCGCACCTTGGCCACCGCAAAAAACGCCAGGTCTTTTTCATCGTGTCGCGGCCGTGCAAAGTGACGCAACCGCCCCCAGGCCCGGCACGGTGGATGCGCCACCACTGGCGCCCCACCCGGCCAGCGCCGCGCATCGCGCTCAATGTCCCATACATCGCAACCCGGAATGGCTTTGTAGTGGCTGTCGCCACGGGCAAAAAGAACGGCCACCATGTCAGAACAGGCAAGCCGCATCACGCAGATCACGGCCCAGCTCACGCGCGCATGCAGCAATGCCCACCCGGTCCGCTTCGCTCAATGAACCCCACGGCCGCCGCGCCACTTCCTTGGGGTCCTCCATGCTGGCACCGCCCAGCATCACCAGCACCGCACGGGTCCGGTGCGGCATTGCAGACCATGTGCGCGCGGGCAAGCCCTGAGGGTCCTTCTCTGGCAGTGGCGTCCTCATGATCTCAAAACACTTGGCCAGGTGTTCATTTTTGAGTGGTGAAGGTGTAAACATCACTGCACCGCCTGCCGCGCCAGTGCCGCAGCTCTGTAAATGTCGTCTGCCAGCGCCTCAGCTTGCTCTGGCGTGAACATCAATCCAAAAACCCGACGCCCCTTGTCGTCGTTGGCCTCAAATCCGACACTCGATGTATCCACAATGTGGCCCACCAAGATCGACGCCAGGCGCTCCGGGTTTGGTTTTGGTTTTGGCCATCCGATCATGGCCGCCCCGTCAGAAAAAGCGCGATCACCAGGCCTATGCACACGCCCAGGCCGATATGAAGCACGGCCATCATTGGCGGGCCTCCGCGGAACTGCCCGCATAGTCCACCAGGCACGGGCCGCAATCAGGGCACTTCGTACCCTTGCGTGAAGTGCAGGCCACGCCGCTTGAAACCTTGTTGCAAAGCTCGTAACCGCCCTCCTCCGCTTCGATGGTCATTGCCAGGTTGATCAGCGCATTGCCCAGGACATAGGCGCCGTTTTTGTCGTGGTACGTCACCATGGCAGGCAAACCGGGCACACGCTGGTAAATCTCAATGTGGCGCGGTCCCAAACGCTCTGCGCTGATGCTCCCGCCGTTGGTGCTTTTGACGGTGGTTTTCATGGCTCACCAGCCCTTGCGCAGTGTCAAACGCCCCTCAGCCGCCTTTCGGGCCAGCTTGTCGCCAGCCTGGCCGCGCGGTCCTGGAATACGACTACGCCCAAAGCGCGGTGCCTGATACCCCATGGGCTTTGTTTCCGCCTTTACCTTGGCTTGCGACACTCCAAACATGCCGGCAATGGTTGCCAGCAAAACAGCTGCCTTCATAGGTTCCACCCTGTACCCTTCCCACCTCTACAAACAAAGACGCGGGGGGCCAAGGTGGAAAGGGTTTGAAACCCCGCCGCGTGGGCCGAATAGTAAGTAGAGACAGTCTATGTAGCAAGAGTAAATCTAGGTAACTAGAAGCAATCTAATCTTGATGCATAGAAAAACTCGAACTATAGTGCCCCTCTACACACCTGTGGAAAGGGGTATCGCTATGTTTTCTGTAGCAGACTTGATAGAGCGCGCAAAGGTTCGCGCCAATATAGATTCCGACTATCGACTTTGCAAAGTGATAGGAATAAAAACACCAACCATGAGCGGTTATCGGTCTGGAAAGTCCACACCAGACGCTCGGGTATTGGAGCAACTTTGCGCGCTGGCCGGTGAAGATTTAGCCGTATGGGCCGCCAACCTCCAGGCCGAGCGCGAGCGCACTCCAGAGGGCAAAACAGTGTGGCTGATGATTGCAAAACGCCTGGCCGGTGGCGCTTCGACTGCGATTTTGTCAGTGCTTTTTGCTATCAGTTTGATAGCTGGTGGCGCAGTAGATGCGCGGGCTGGCCAACTGGTTGATCAAAAAATCAGCAAGTCAGACAGTTTATACATCGTATCAATTACGATTTTGTCAGTGGGCGAGTTTCTACGGGTCCGGCTTCGGCAAATATCCGGCTTTTTCAGGCTTTGGATGTGTTGCAGCTTGTAACACTGGCCAGGCTGTCACTATCCGCATGGGTGCGGGTCCAGCATCCAGGGACACCCCGGCAAAGAACGGGGGTTTTTTATGAAGACGTACGCCCCCAAAGGTTTGCACGGTGCGCAGCTGCGCGCCATTCTTGAGGATCTGCAGGCCACGCCTGCCGATGTGGCCAAGTTTCTCCATGTGACCGAACGCAGCGTATGGCGATGGCTGGCCGATGATTCGGCGCCGTTCCCGGTGCTGGCGGCCTTGTGGCATGAAACACCGACCGGGCGCCATGCCACGGCCTTGGATGTTGGCAATGAACTGTCGATTCACAGGGGCCTGGCCCGCGCCCATGGCGAGGCCCTGGCGGCCGAATCCGGGCGCCTGGCGCGCCTGGTGGCGATCAGCGATACCGGCGCCGCCAATGACCCCTTGGCCACCGGTCCCTGGTCATCCGTTCGCCTGGATTCCGTCGAGTTTGGTGAGGCGCCCGGCGTGGGCGCGTTGGGTGGCCTCAATGGCCGCCAGCCGCCCGTTAATTTGCGCCAGCAGGCCGACCCCCGGAATTAGCAGCAGGTTCAGCCATTGGAGAACATCGCCGTTCATGGTGGCCGCCTAGTTGGGTGGCGGTGCCCGGTGCACCAGGCGCACGACCAGCAGCAGCTGGACGCCGAACAGGACGCCCCAAAAAGCCAGGTCGCCATATGTGAGGCTGATGAACACCTGTTCCTTATTGTTGTTGAGCCAAAGGGCGATTGGCGCCACCACGGCCACCATGGCGGCCAGCTGCGCCGCCATCGACACCGCAGACCCCACGGACTCGCCCGCCTTGCCGGTGAAAAGGCCGCTGATCAGTTTCAAAAGTTCCATCATGTCAGTTCCAAACGTATTGCAAGAAATCTTTGGCCGGGCAGTCAAACGATGCATCCCACGTGCGGCCCTCTGCCTTAGCCCGTTCGCATGCTGTCATGCTAGTGGCAGGGATGCCCACCAGCTGGCCACCGGCAACGACTGCGCCAGTGACTACACCGTTCACCAGATCGACGGCCGCGCCGCCCAGCTGTTGGCCCGCGCCCGTGGCGCCCTTGGCTTTGACGTAGACCAGCGCCGCCACGATGGCCGCGCCCGCCAGTGCATAAATGGGATTGATGGCCGGTAACTTCATGGCTTACCAGCTGCCGGTCGTGCCGCTGCCATATGGGGTGTACACCAGCTGGCCGCCGCTGTAGTAGTTGCCCTGGGGGTCGATGCTGGTGCCGTCCGAGAAGTAGCGCCAGCCGTTGCTGAATGCCTTGCCCGCTGCGTCGAAAATCTCATTGGTGAAGCTGGCCACGGTGCCCAGGGCGCCATTGCCCGCGCTGCCGGTGGCGCCTGCCTTTTTGGTGATCATCCACACAGCCAGGCCCGCCAGGCCCAGCACGATCAATTCGGTTTGTTTCATGGTTTTTTCTCCTATGCGTAGGCGGTTCCGGCGGTGCTGTTCACATCCGCCAGGATTTGGGTGTAGTAGTTGCGGGTTTCGCGTGGCGCGTTGGCCAGGCCCTTGCGGCTCACGTTGCCTTGGCCCCAGTTGTAGGCGGCCAGGGCTTCGGTCCAGTTGCCGAAGCGGTTGAACAACTGGCGCACGTATTTGGCGGCCGCGTTGATGGCCTGGTCCGTGTTGAGTGGGTCAATGCCAAATTCTTTGGCCGTTGCGGGCATGAATTGCGCAATGCCCAGCGCACCGGCCGGGGACTTCGTGGCGCCGCTGATAATGTCTTTGCGGTAGCGACTTTCCTGCCACAGCAGGCGCTCCAGCAACGTGGGGGGCAGGCCGTGGCGCCCCTCCGCCGCTGCGATGGTGGCCGCGTACTGCGCGGGTGCGCGCCACAGTTGCAGCGCGTTGACGGTTTTGCTCACGATGTTTTCCCCCAGGTCTTGAACACTGTCCAGGCTGATGCTCTCGCCCTCCTCCGCCTGGCTCATGCGCCATGCGCCATAGGCCAGAAGGCCAGCGGATGCGATCAATGCCAGGTTTCGCATTACCAGGGGCGCCAGTTTGCAGACCGAAAACCAATGCTTTCCGTCACTCCGCACCAAAAATACAGCCCTTTGCCCGCTGGGATTGTGATTTTCTTTGGTAGCTGTCCGCCGCCGTGCGTTGTGCCCGATGTTCCTGACCACGTTGGCCCCAGAATTACGTCACCGTCAGCGATGCCTGCAGGTGCTGATGCTTTGGCGATAAATGCACACTGAGGGACCGAACCAGCATTTGCTGTCAAAAAGTGCGCAGTCTCAAGAACGATGCCGCCCGTGTTTGAACCTGGCGTAAAAATGGTTTGCACAGTAGCGCCAGCCATCGCCGTTGCGTTTGCATACGACCCGGTATATGGCGCCTCCAGTGCCTCAATGGTTGCTAAGTTAAGGTCCACGCTGCCGGTAATGCTGGCCGCGCCCCGGTCATAGCGTACGTCAGAGCCGTCACGGGTAACCCACTTCACATCCTGCGCCGTTGGGCTGTAGATGCGTATGCGATCAAAGCGCTTTTGCTCTCGCGCGAAACTCTCCGCGTAGCCCGCTTCAATGTCCACCATCTCCGCGACTTCGCGGCCCTGGAAATAGAACTCTACGGTAATCGGGCCCGTGGTCTGCAGTAGCCGGAAAAAATCGCCATCCCCGTAAAACTCGCGTGTCTGGCCTGCGCTGAATGACTCTTTTGCGCTCATGGTCTAGCGTCCTTTTTTCATGGCGTACACCGCCACCGCACCGGCCACGGCCAGGACGATGATGGTTTTGTTGTCGATGGTTCCCTTGCCCTCGGTGGCGGCCTTGAGGTAGGCATCGCTCACGCTGTCCTGGGTTGTTTTGATCAGGCTCTCGCCCTTGGCGAAAAGCTTGTCTGCGGCCTGCAGTAGTGCGCTGAATCCGTCACCGGCCACCGCGTTGGCACTGTCCACGCTGTCCAGCGCACGGGTGACGATGGCGCCGTCCGTGCTGTTGATGACTATGGACGAGTTATCGCCGCTGATGCCTGCGCCGCCGTCGCCCACGGCCAGGCGCTTGTCAATGTTGGTTGTGTCCGCTGTGCTGCTACTGGACCCGCCGCCCCCGCCGCCATAGATGCGGCCGCCCGGTTTGGTGCGCGTCACACACTCGCCCAGCGGCTCCCCGGCCTGGTACAGCTCACGCTTAGTGAATTGGCGCATGTTGAATTTCTTTCCTGCAAACTATTTCGGTGGCGGTGTAGCCCATGCGGGCCAGTCGCCTGGCCAATGCGGGCCGCGCGGTGTGGTAGCGGATGGCGTCAACCCCGACAAACAGGCTCTCAATGCCAGGCATGCAGGCCTCCACCAGGTCAACACCTGGCAAGGCCCCGGCGCCCGACACAATCACGCCCTCTGCGCCTTGCGCGGTTTGGTCCACGCGCAGCACAAACGCGCCCACGGTCACGGCCTCTGCCTTGACGTAGAAAATCTGCGCCCGCCCGCTGTCGACCTGGTGGCGTACGCTGTCCACACTGGCGGCCTGGTGTGCCAATGGAATGAGGCGCGCCGCGTCCTCATTCCACTGGCCAGGCACCAGCTGCAGAGTTAATTGCGCAGTGTTTTCCACAGCACCAGACCCCCGATGGCCAAAAGCACCAACGGCATATAGCCGCCCATGCCTGTGGCTGGCGTGGCCGGGGAGTTATCCCCGAATGTCACGGTCCAGCCGCCGTTATCAAACATCGCATCACCGCTGCGCGCCGTGCTGGGGCCTGCGTTGCCGCCTGCCCCGCCCGACAAATTCAGCGGGCCAGCTCCGCCTGGAATCGCTGGCACTGCCATGGCTTAGTCCCTCAAGATCAGGACCGCCACCAGCGCCGCGCCGCCCAGCAAGAGCAAGCCGGGGCTGATGCCGCCGATGCCGCCTGCCGTGGCGCGGGTGCCCGCCTGGCCCTCGGTGTAGTAACCCTGTGACCCCAAAGCCTTAATCTCCAGCTCTGCAATGTCATAGGGCCGCACGTAGGCCGCGTCGGCGGCCTTGTTTGCGACTGCACCGGCCACGCTCTGAAACCATCCCGCCCAGCTGTCGCCAGATGTGAAGTCCATGGTGTGGCCCTCGGGTTACAGGTTGCCCAGCGGGTCCAGGTATTCGACGTACACGGTGCCGGAATCGGCGGCCGAGAAGTCGAACAACCATTCCAGACTGCGCGCGCTGCGGGTGTCCAAGGCGTTGCGGATGTTGCCATCCACCACGAAGTCAATCGTGTAAACGTTGGTCTGGGGGATGCGGCCGAAACGCTTTTGTTCGTGCTCGTTTTCCAGGCGCAAGGACTCATGCACCACCAGGCCATCCTCTTTCACCGTGGCGCCCGTCATGTTGCCGCCGTGGAGCACATGCAAACGCTTGATGATGGAACCGGACTGGGGACCGAACGGCACATTCACGGGCAGTTTGCCGCCCGTGGAAATGTTGAACGGGTAGCGCAGCAGCTTGGAAATCAGGGGCGCATAAGGTGCAGCCACCCCGGCTTTGTCCTTTTGCTGGGCAGACTCAACCAGAATCTGCGCCAAGGTGGGCGATGTGGCGCCCGCAATGGTAATTTCCTGGGTGATGTTGGAAATGCCCAGGCTGGTATCGAACGCGCCAACCATGCGGTCAAGCTCGTTGTTCATTGCGTAGTCTGCAAAGAACAAATCCAGGTAAGCGGCATCCGTGGCCACGCCACGATATGCATTGATCTTGTCAATGTCTGCGCCCGTGCCCTCCAGGATGACTTTGCCGTTGGCCTTGTATTTCAGCATCGAAATCATGGCTTTGGTGAAGGTGCCGCCCAGCTTGAGGCGAGACACTTCCAGGGTGCGGCCTGGGGTGATTTGGTTGGTCGCGGTGCCCGACGCGACCACGTTGGAAAAGGGCAGGCCGTAGCGGTTGAGTTTGCCGACGCTCATGGTGCGGCCCCCTTAGAGAACATCTTTGACGAAGGGGATGCGCTTTGCAGCGATGCCCGCAGCCACCGCCAAGGCGCCAGCCTTCACGGGACCATTTCCGTACTTCCAGCCCGCGAACAGGATGGCGGCCGCGATGGCCAACTTTTTAACGTCTTCGCTCATGTCTTTTGCTCCTTGACAACTACACATAGAAAGCCCCTATGGCCTTGGATGTGTTGATTGAAAAAGCAAAAGAAAACCGGGCATAGGCCCGGTATCTGTTCCTGTTCCCGTTACAGGAAAAACGCCCTCAAAAAGTCAGTTTGCCGCGAGTAATTTTTCCGGTTAGGTTGTCTTTTTTTATCCAAAACAGGGGGGCCATGGTGGCCAGCTCACCCGCTGGGACGCCTGTTTTGCGCTCCAGGTACGCGGCATCGTCACCGGTAGCGCACCGAAACAGAATGAAATCGCTGGCGTTGCCCATGGCGGTTTTGTCGGCCTCTGCCCACCGTTGGCTTATGGGGTAGATGCTGATGCCACGCTTTAGGCCGCGCCGTATCAGGATTCCCCAATGGCCCGGCGCCTTGCTTTGGCTGGTAACGTCCGCCAGCTCCTCCGCGATCACATCCATGGGCGCCACGTAGCGGCCCGCGTACATCGCGCACTGACAAAAGAAATTGAATTCTTCTTTCAGGTCGCCGCCTGTCACGTAGGCCAGTTTTTGCGGCCCCTTGTTGGCCATGGCCGCCGCCAGCTGCTTGCGATTTGTCACGCGGACATATCCCGGCAACTGTGCCCATTGGTCTTCCGGGTCCCAGGCCCACACGCGCCGCGACTTGGCCAGCAGCTTGCGCACCATGGCGGTTTTGCCGCTACGTGATGCGCCGGAGACTACGACTATTCGTCCGTCTTCGGTTTTCATTTCTGGCCAGCCTCCCACAACTTGATTGCCTTCATGCCCAATCTCTCCCCCTCGGTCCGCTTCGCGTCCCGGCACTCCGGCAAGCCCGATTCGTTTTCCACCCAGGAATCTGCCCAGGTGAATATCTGCTCCATGGCCTCCAGGCTCGGCCCGTGCCTGTGGTGTATGCATACCCGGCACTCCCTCGGCATGTCGCTTTTCTCCTCGGCCCCATAGCCGTGGTCGCAGTAGTAGCAGGGCGCCGGGTGGCTCATGCTGGCGCCCCAAACGTCACGACCTTGGACCCTTGCGCGGCCGGTGGCGGCGTGGCTGTCAGGTCAGGGCCTGCAATGGCTTGCTGGCCCTCCTTTTTGGGTGGCTCTGGCTCATTCATGCGGGCCAATGCGACCATGCCCGCCAGGGGCACCACGCTAATCGCCAGCTTGGCCCATGGCCCTTGCAGCTCTGGCCTGGCCAGTCCGTAATGGTCCAGCAGCCCGGCCACGCTTTCCGTTACCGGGTCCCACAGCTGCGCGGGCGCCGTATCCAGGCCCCGCACCGCATAGCACAGCAACGGCTGCGCCACACCCATGACCATGGCCGCCACGCCCATGGCCTGGGCACTTGGTCCTTGCTGCTCCGTGGCCACTTCCTGGCCAGGCACTGGCGCCGCCACATCCGCACCGGCCGCAGCTGCCTGGATGGCCGCGAAGTCCGCGCCCTGCTCTGCGCTCATGGCGCCCGGCTTTTCCCCTGTATCGGTATCGGTCACGCTTTCGCCCCCATGCTGGTCAGGAAGTCAAACGGCCCGGCCTTTTTGGCGGGTACGGATACCGTTACAGGCGCCGCCGCTGGCTTTTTGGCTGTAATGGGTACAGGGTTGGAAGTGGCCGGGGGCGGTGCGCTTGCTTTCGCAGAGGCGGCCCCGGCTTCTGTACCTGGTGCAGCTGCCCAGGGGTAACGCTCCACAAACTTCTTAACGCGCCGCTGGTCGCCTCCGATGCGCATTTGCTGGCTGCAATCGGCCTCGCAGTAGCCAAACGGGTGGCCGTTTTTGTCGTGCGTGATGCGCATGCCCTTGACTGCCCCACAGGTCGGGCAGTCGATGTGCCCAAGGACTGCCCGGCCGGTCACTGGTTGGCCTCCACTTGCACGGGGTAAAAGGTTTCGCATACGTCTACCGGCTTGTCATCCTTCACACCCTGAATCAGCACTTGCATGCTGATGTCCTCATGGTTGATCGACTGCACCACGCCCACCAGTCCGGCATGCTCTCCCTCGAGAATTCGCACCGACTGGTTAACCCTGACATTGATCTTGCCCGGCTCACGCTTCACCACTGGCGCCGCCACGGCCGCCGCCTTTTTCACTGCCACTTTTTTAGCTGTTGCCATCTTCAATCTCCTGTAGTTCATCGTTCACTGCCACCAACACGGCAAGCAGCGGCCCCACGAAGGCGC
>CAZANT010000053.1:0-11583 GCA_964486575.1 uncultured Burkholderiaceae bacterium
GCCATGGCATAGCCGCCCAGCACACAGGCGAGAACGACGATGTAACCAACGAGGACGATCATGTGCGCTTTCTTTCCTTGGGGAAGTGAACAGCAGAACGGCTGTGCATTTCTTAACGGCATTGAACGCACACACTTGATAGGCGGGGCAACGTTGGAACTGCCCTGTAAAGACCGCTTTCACCACTGGACTTGTCTACGCGTCACGGGCAACAATCGCCTCGTTTCTTTGAAGAACAACCGCACTTCAATCGCACTGTCGCCTTTCGTGTGCGGCGGGACGACGTAGACGCAAGGGCCTACAACCAAAGCCTTCATATCGGATGGACCGGACAGCTAGTGCGGCACTTACTCCGACTTGCAAAATCCAAAAAAAGCGGCGATGCAATGGGGTGTTCGCGAGATGCACCCGATCATCACCCTAAAGCTGCGGTAACGGCCACCCGATAAGAAAGGGACGGGCATACCCCGCAGAGCCGCAAGAGCACTTGCGGTGTTACCACCAGGGCCTCTGATGAGGTCTGATTTATAGGGAACCATTGTCATGCCATCAGTGATCAATACCAACCTCGCTTCGTTGAATACGCAGCGCAACCTCAGCTCTTCGCAGGCCGCCTTGGCCACGTCCATCCAGCGGCTATCCACTGGCATGCGCGTCAACAGTGCCCGTGACGATGCCGCTGGCTTGGCCATTGCGGAACGCATGAACGCACAGGTCCGTGGTCTGACCGTTGCCGCCCGCAACGCCAACGACGGTGTGTCTCTTGCACAAACCGCTGAAGGCTCTTTGGGCAAGATCGGGGACATGGTCCAACGCATCCGCGAATTGGCCGTGCAATCTTCTAACGCCACCAACAGCTCCGACGACCGCGCTTCGCTGCAGGCGGAAGTGGCCCAATTGAAGGAAGAAATCGACCGTGTCGCCACCACCACCAACTTCAACGGCACGAAACTTCTGGACGGAAGCTTCACCTCGGCCAAGTTCCAGGTTGGCTCCAACGCCGGCGAGTCCATCACCGTTTCTTCCATCACCAACGCGCAGTTGGCCGGTATGGGCGTCGTTAACCGTGCGTCGACCCAAAGCTCGACCGCAATCACCGACTTAACCGCCACCTCCGCAGGCGACCTGACGGTCAACGGCGTGGATATCGGGGTGTTGACCGCAGCGGGTACCACCCAGGAACGCCAAGCCCAAGTGGTGGACGCAATCAACCGCATCTCCAGCACCACTGGCGTTGGCGCTTTCTTCGACAGCGCCAACAACGTGATTGCCCTGACGTCTTCCAGCACCATCACCCTTACCGGTGCCGCTGGCGCCAAAGTCGGCTTTGTCGCCGCCGACTCGGCCACAGCCGCCGCCAGTGCCAACATGGCATCGCTTGACATCAGCTCCTACGGTGGCGCACAGTTGGCCATCCAGCAAGCCGACGCCGCGCAGAAGCAGATCAACACAGCCCGCGCCAGTTTGGGTGCCGTGCAGAGTCGCTTTGACAACGCCATCGCCAATATCCAGATCAATTCGGAGAACACGACTGCGGCCCGTTCGCGCATCATGGACACCGACTTTGCGTCTGAAACCGCCAACTTGACACGTGGTCAGATCCTCCAGCAAGCCGGTACCGCGATGCTGTCGCAAGCCAACCAATTGCCTCAGCAAGTGCTGTCTCTGCTACGCTGAACGTTGAACCTCAGGAGCCGTTTTCATGCCCACCATCACCAGCACAGGGGTCGGTAGCGGCTTGGATGTGAACAGCATCATCACCTCGTTGATGACGCTTGAGCAACGGCCCCTGACCCTGCTTCAACAGCAGTCTGCCACCGTCCAAACCCAGTTGTCGGCCTTCGGTACCCTGAAGGGGCAGATAGCGGCCTTGGGGGACGTGGCCAGCCGGCTGGCAGACAAGGCCAACTGGAATCCCATCCGGGTCGACAGCAGCGACACAGCCAGCGTTACAGCGACCGGTACGGCAAAAGCCGCTGCCGGTCGACACACATTAGAAGTCCAACAATTGGCCCAAGCGCAAAGCTTGGTCAGTGGCAGTTACGCGTCCCCTTCAGCCCTTGTGGGCACCGGGACGCTCCAAATTCAGCAAGGTAGCGTGGTGGGTGGCGTGTTCACCCCGAAAGTGGGGACCAATCCGACCTCGGTGGTAATCGGTGCGGGATCGCAATCCCTGACTGGGGTACGAGACGCCATCAACGCAGCCAAAGCCGGCGTGTCTGCCAGCATCATCAGCAGCGGCGGCGTTTCCAAGCTGGTCCTCCGAGGGCAAGATGGTGCCGATCAGGCGGTGAACATCACCGTCACCGACGCCGATGACAACCACGTCGATGCGTCTGGGTTGTCCGCTCTCGCCTGGACACCTGGCGGTTCGTCGGGGAACGGCCGGAATTTGACTGAAACGCAAAGTGCTCAGAACGCGTTGTATAAGCTCGATGGAATCGACCTCAGCAGCGCCAGCAACACCCCCACCGACGTACTGGAGGGCGTGAGCTTGTCACTCAAAAAGGTGACCAGCAGCCCAGTGAGCCTGGTCTTGACGACCGATGCCGTCGCGGTACGAAAGAACCTGAACGACTTCGTGAAGGCCTACAACGATCTGAACAAACTGGCCAGGAGCCAGACCCAATCAGACCCCTCCGGTAAAAATCGGGGGCCGTTACAGGCCGACTCGACCGCCGTGGGCGTGGCCAACGCCATGCGTGAGCTGTTGCGCGGTAGCGTCAGCGGTTTAACGGGCGTTGCATCTCTGTCTGCAGCCGGCCTGGAGGTACAGCGTGACGGCAACCTTCAGATCAAAGAAGACAAGTTTGCTGCTCTTCTGGAAAGGCCCGAGCAATTAGCGGCCCTGTTCGCGCAGCCCAAAAGCGCAACGGACGTACAGGTTCAGGGGTTTGGCCTGCGCATCAAGGCCTGGGCCGATGCGCTGACCAACGACGCAGGGCCTCTGGCCAGCCGTACTGCAGGCCTTCAACGACGACAAACTGCCAACGACAAGCAACAGTCGGTCGAGCAGGACCGAATCGCCCGGACAGAAGCACGCTTACGCGCCCAATACCAGCGACTGGACACAGAAATGTCGCGACTGAAGGGGAGCCTTAATTCCCTGAGCCAATTCACCAGCGGCTAAGAATCGGGCCTCAATCGCAGGCTTTGGCCGTCGATAACAAATGGTAAGACCTGAGACAAGACCATGTTCGCCACCGCCCTGCTACCCATCGACCAATACCGCCGTGTCGACACCCTGACCGCGGTGTCGCAAGCAGACCCCCACGGCTTGGTCACTTTGCTGTTTGACGGCGCGATTGCGGCCATCATGCAAGCACGGCACGCCATGAGTGTGTCGGATAACCCCACCAAAATCACAGCGATCAGCAAGGCCATGCGCATCGTGGACGAGGGCCTGAAAGCCTCCCTCCAATCGGATGGTGGTCACGGGCTGGCCGACAACCTTCATGCCTTGTACGACCACATCGTGGCGCGTCTGCTGGAGGCCAATATCCGTAACGCTGACGCACCCCTCGAAGAGGCAGGCCAGTTGCTCGCCGAGTTGCGCGACGCCTGGGTCGCCATCGCTCCAGCAGGCGCGGCACCCACCCGCCTCCAAGCTTAGAACACCACATAAACATGACCGACAAAGCCCCTTCGGCCGCTGTGTTACTCAACCACTACGCGGCTCTGGAATTCGCCAGCGAAGAAATGTTGCTGGCTGCGCAGGCAGGCCAGTGGGACAGCGTCGCCCGACTCGAAGCGGCGTGCGCGGTGGTCATCGTCCGCCTCCGTGGCATGGGCGAGGGCGTGGTTTTGACCGAATCACAACAGCGCCAACGCACCCGCATCCTGCAAACCATTATGGAAAACGACCTGGAAATCTGTCGGATCTGTCAAGACCAGCCATTGGTGATGGATGCAGTGTGCCTCTCAAGTGTCCCAACCAGTAATCTGCTGCACTGAGTGGGATGAAGGTCCGGTCAGACCTGCATGTTCATGATGTCGCTGTAGGCAGCCACTAAGCGATTTCGAACGTGCAATGCCGACTGAAAACCAATCTGGGCCTTTTGCATCGCCACCATCGTTTGCTCCAGGCTTTGACCTGCGGGGTTGGCCTGGAACTCACTTGCCATCCGGCTGGCTTCATTCTGCTGCGTGCTGACCGATCGCAATGCCTGGTCCATCGCGCCAGCGAAAGTGGTCTCAGCGGACTTACTGGGGGCACGGGGCGCGGACAGCCTGTTGCCCGCGCTGTCGATCAGCCGGGAAGCGACCATCGGGGAAGACGTTTTGATATCCATAGGCATTCGGGTGGTGTAGGGACAGTATAGGAGCGCGGTTGATCTGCTCTCTTTGGAATAGCACCGCCAATTCCCCGCATATCTGGCTTCGCTCCCCCAGAGGCGCGGCGGACAATGGCCCGTCGTTTCAAACACCCCCCGCCAATGGACACCACCATCTCGACCGCCGTCAAGCCCGCCGGCGCGCCTGCGGGCGCTACCGGCCTCTTAAGCGCACTGGTCAAGTTACCAACGCGCGCCAAATGGATGGCGGGATTGGCTGTGGCGTTGCTGTTTGCAATCGCCGCCACGGCCACGCTGCGCACCCAACAACCCGAGTGGCGGGTCTTGTTCGCCAACCTGAGCGACAAGGACGGCGGCGCGGTGATCGCAGCGCTGAGTCAAATGAACGTCCCTCACAGGTTTACCGAGGGTGGAGGCGCGGTGATGGTGCCCGCAAACCAGGTCCATGAAGCGCGGCTTAAGCTCGCCTCGCAAGGACTGCCGAAAGGCGGGGCGGTGGGCTTCGAGCTGATGGAAAACCAGCGCTTCGGTGTCACTCAATTCCAGGAGCGCCTCAACTTTCAACGCGGTCTCGAAGGGGAGCTCGCCCGGTCCATCATGGCCCTGTCTGCGGTTCAGTCAGCACGGGTCCACTTGGCGCTGCCCCAGCAAACAGCTTTCTTGCGCGAGCAACAAAAACCTTCGGCCTCGGTACTGCTGACACTGCACGGTGGCCGGAGCCTAGAACGCGGGCAGATCGCAGGGATCGTGCATCTGGTGGCCTCCAGCGTGTCTGACCTCAATCCTGACACGGTCAGCGTGGTAGACCAACAAGGTAACCTGCTGTCGCAACTTGCCGGTGCGGCTCCCAATGGCCTGGACAGCGCCCAACTTCAGCACGTACGGCAAATCGAACAAAGCCTTGCGGCCCGGGTTCTCGCGATCGTCGAGCCGCTGGTGGGCGTGGGCAACGTCAAGACCCAGATTACCGCCGATATCGATTTCACTCAGTCCGAGTCCACTGCGGAGACTTACACGCCCAACCAAGGTAGTGCGCCAGCCGCCATCCGCAGCCAGCAGCTGTCAGAAGCTCCGGGTGGCGGGACAGGTCAAGCGCCCGCCACGGGCGTACCAGGGGTATTGTCAAACCAGCCTCCCGCGACGACCCCGTCGCCTGTCAATGGTACGGCCCAAGCACTATCCACCGGGCCAGGTGCTGCTGCAGCGGGCACCGTAACGGGCGTAAAACGCGACGCAGTCACCAACTACGAGGTCGATAAAACTGTCCGCGTGGTTCGCAAAGCAACGGGGGTGATCAAGCGGCTGAGCACCGCCGTGGTCCTTAACCACGCGACCACCACCGCCGCCGACGGCAAGGTCGCTACCACGGCGCTGACCCCGGCGCAAATCGATCAGATCACCAGTCTCGTCCGCGAAGCCATCGGCTACAACAAGGACCGTGGAGACAGTTTGAGTGTGGCTAACGCACCGTTTTCTGCTGCACCCGCCGCGCCTGCAACGGTCGAACCACCCCTTTGGCAGCGGCCTGAAGTGCTGGAGTTGGTGCGAAGTCTGGGTGGCTGGGTAGCGTTGCCGCTGCTTGCGCTGATCGTTATCTTAGGTCTGGTGCGCCCTGCCCTCAAGCTGGGCCGGACTGCCGTGCCCACCCACGCGCTAGAGGCCACGGTTCAGGATCCATTGAGCTTACCACCGCCCGAAACCAACGCTCCAGTGCCGCTGCTTGGCACGCAGCCCTCCACACAGCAGGCCCAATTGGAAGATATCCGACAACTCGCCCGACAAAACCCCGCCACGGTCGCGAATGTGGTTCGCAACTGGGTTAATCAACCCACTTGATCGAGGACTCCCCATGGCAAACGCCGCAGCAACGGAAGACGAAGGTTTGCACTCCAGCGCCATCTTGTTAATGGCACTCGGTGAAGAGTGCGCCGCAGAGGTTTTCAAGCATCTGACACCGAAAGAAGTACAGCGCTTGGGTGAACGCATGGCCCGGCTTACGACGGTGGCCGACCAGGAGTTTGACGACGTGATGGCCCGCTTCATGGGCACAGTGCAATCGCAGCGTTCGTTGGTTGATGACACCAGCGCTTATGTTAGTAATGTACTCAAACTGGCTTTGGGCGACGATAAGGCCGGTCTGCTGATTGATCGTATCGTGCAAGGCCGCGACGTGAGTGGCATTGAAAGCCTGAAATGGATGGACGCCACGGCGGTGGCCGAGCTGATCCGCAACGAACATCCCCAAATCATCGCTTCCATCCTGGTGCACCTCGACCGTGACCACGCGTCTGGTGTGTTGTCGGGATTTACAGACCGGCTGCGCAACGATGTCGTGTTGAGAATCGCAACTCTGGACGGGATGCAACCGAACGCGATGAAAGAACTGAATGACGTACTGTCCAAGGTTCTGGCCGGTGGCGAGCGGGTCCGCAAAGCGGCTCTCGGAGGACCAAAGACTGCCGCTGAAATGCTCAACTTTTTGGGGGCCAGCGCCGAAGGCGCTGTGCTGGAATCGATCCGCGAAGTCGATGGTGATCTGGCGCAAAAGATCGAAGACCAAATGTTCACATTCGACGATCTGCTCAAGCTGGACAATAAAGCCATCCAGCTGATGCTGCGGGAAGTACCCAGCGAATCCCTGGTGGTTGCACTGAAGGGCGCCGAGCCGGAGATGCGTCAGAAAATCTTCAGCAACATGAGTGCCCGTGCTGCAGAAACAGTCAAGGAAGACTTGGAAAGCCGAGGTCCGGTACGCTTGTCGGAAGTCGAAGCGCAACAAAAGGAAATCCTCAAACTGGTTCGACGCTTGAGTGAAGAGGGACAAATCGTGCTGGGAGGAAGTGGTGATGAAAGCTTCGTCTGAGACAGCAAAGTCCACCACTGGCCTTGCTTGGCTGCAGGAACTCACCCCGACGGCACCTGGGCGAATCCAACTGCTGGGTACCCGGGACCAAGACAACCCCACCGCCCGAGCCGCTTTCGCGCTGGGACGCCAACGAGGCTACGAAGCTGGACTGAAGGCTGGCCAGTTGCAAGGCTTTGAAGAGGGCTCCAAGGTCAAGAAAATACGTGAGTCGGACGAGGCGTCCGAGGTGGCGGTACGACTGAGCGAGGTCTTAGCCCGCTTTCAGGAGCAGATGGCGGGACTGGAGTCCCAGGTCGCCAGCGATTTGGTTTCGCTGTCCATCGATATCGCACGGCAGGTCTTGCGCCGGGAGTTGACCTTAGACAAAAACAGTCTGATCCCGGTAGCAAACGAAGCGCTCCGCGCATTAGGCGAAGGCATTGGTCAAATTGAGCTGCGTGTGAACCCCGAGGATGCACAACGCTTGGGCAAGCATCTGGAGCACCATCCCAGCGGGCCACGTTGCCACTTGGTGCCCGACCCTGCCATCGCACCCGGTGGATTGCGCCTGGAAGCCGACTCGGGCGTGGTGGACGCGACCTTTGAAGCCCGATGGCAAGCGGTGATGTCCAACCTGGGCCGCGACGAGGAGCCACTGCTTTGATCGATGTGAGTACGCCCACTTTGACTGTGCCTCCAGGCCTTGCCATGGCAGCGCACCTTCAGGCACACCGGCGCCTGATCGCCACCACCCCGCCGCTGGAGACCAGTGGGCGCTTGGTTCGGGTGTCTGGCCTGCTGATGGAAGCCAGTGGCTTGCGTTTGCCGCTGGGGAGTGTGTGCGTTGTGACGGACGGCGATCACACATCAGAAGCCGAAGTGGTGGGTTTTTCCCGTGAGCACTTGTATCTGATGCCCACCGGCGATCTGAACGGATTGTCCCCCGGGGCCATCGTCGAGCCAGTTCGCTACCCGATGGAACGCCTGCATTACCGGGACATCGTACCCGACGGGCCGCGGAAAGAGTCCTTAACCCGGCGACTGCCCATGGGCGAAGGATTATTGGGCAGGGTGGTGGATCCTGCTGGCCAGCCGCTGGACGGCGGTCCACCGCTGTACCAAACCAGGGCGTCCCCTATCGCAAGGGAGCCGTTGAACGCGATGGAGCGCGACCCCGTGAGGCTACCGCTCGACGTCGGGGTTCGAGCGATCAATGCAATGTTGACGGTGGGGCGTGGTCAACGGCTCGGTTTGTTCGCTGGCTCCGGCGTTGGCAAAAGCGTGCTGCTGGGCATGATGGCGCGCCACACCCAGGCCGACGTCATCATCGTCGGCCTGATCGGTGAACGCGGGCGCGAGGTCAAGGAGTTCGTAGAGGACATCCTGGGACCTGAGGGCCGCAGGCGAGCGATCGTTGTCGCCGCACCCGCCGACCTGCCTCCACTGATGCGCATGCAAGGCGCTGCTTACGCCACCGCGCTGGCCAGCCACTTTCGCGATAAAGGACAGCACGTATTGCTACTGATGGACTCCCTCACGCGGTACGCCATGGCGCATCGGGAAATCGCACTGGCTCTGGGCGAACCTCCCGCCACGCGCGGTTACCCGCCCTCGGTATTTGCCAAATTACCCCAGTTGGTTGAACAAACGGGCAACGGGCTGAACGGTTGTGGGTCCATCACTGCGTTCTACACCGTACTCGCCGAAGGGGATGATCAGCAAGATCCGGTAGCCGACAACGCCAGGGCCATCTTGGACGGTCACTTTGTGCTGTCTCGGGAATTGGCCGATGAAGGTCACTTCCCGGCAATTGACATCGAAAAATCCATCTCTCGGGTGATGCACAACGTCACCTCGGAGCGCCACCAGAAGCTGGCCCTCAGGCTCAAGTCGATCTACGCGCGCTACCAGAAACAACGGGACCTGATTGCGGTCGGAGCCTACAGCCCGGGGAGCGACCCCGCCACCGACCAAGCCATCCGCCTCTATCCCCAGGTGGCTAGATTCCTGCAGCAAGGTATGAACGACGGGGTGGCACTGACCCAGAGCATTGAGCAACTTGCCCAGTTGCTGGAACCCGAAGCATCGTGAAACCCAACACCCTGGTCAAACTGATCGAACGCGCCGAGAACGAACGCGACGACGAAATGGCATACGCCAATAACGCCCGGCGCCAGGCTGAGGAGGCCCACAACACCTTGGTCCGGTTGCAGACGTTTCGCCAGGATTTTCTGGGTCGAGCGCCCGGTCCCTTGTCGTCACCTGTCAGTGTCAGCACCTTGCAAGGCCGGCAACACTTCACGTTGGCCATAGGTCAGGCGATTGGCGCTCAACAACAAGCCTGCGATGAACGGGACCGACAAAGTCAGCGTGCCCACGTGCAGTTGATGGAACGCCAAAAGCGCCTCTTGGCGCTTCAGTCGCTGTATCGGCGACAGACCACCGCACAGCAAGCGCTGCAGGTGCGCCGTGACCAAAAAGAATCCGACGCTTGGGCGGCCCGCGCCGCACAGCTCAAACCCCAAGGGCGAGACCAATGAGTACCAATGCTGTCACACCACCAGCCAGCTCTAGCCATTCTGCTGTCAGAAAATCGGCCAGCGGGCCTCAGGACAGTACGGCCAGCAATACACAAAAAGACTTCCTGTCTCTGCTACTTGACCTGGGTATAGACCCGAATGTACAAAATCCGGATTCGGAGGCCGTCTTGGACTTCCCTACAGTGGCTGGGAATACCCAGAACGCAACCGACTCTGGCCTTGGCGCGTCCGCTGAAGGCTTTCAACCTCCTGCCGCACCTGACTTTATCGGCCTTGGCATGTGGTTGACCCAAGCGGTCACACCACCCATTGCGACAGCGCTGCCGACCGGAATAGACGCCCCAACCACCAACGATTCGGCCATATCGACGCTGACCACCAACGCCGCAGGAACAGATGCAGTCCAGTCTGGCACCAGCCGGGGTGGCGCGAGTCCAGCTGACACCGCAATAAGTGCAATCAGCGGACCGGAGAGTTCTCTATCCACTCCAAAGCTGGCCGCGCTCGTGGCTGCTTCAGCCACTGACGCGTCCGCCGCAAAAGGCACAACCACATCGACCCAAGGCGGCCCAATGACACCGTTGGGGGCAAACGACCCACCCAGATCCGGCGTGAGTACCCCAATCGCAACGCCAATCGGCGCCGCAGATGTGAGCACAGCCAACGAAAAGCCGCTGGACAAGCCCTTCCAGATGGACCCGCCCGCCGCGCCGGAAGCCACGAACAGCCTGCGCCACTTTCTGGGCTGGGGGCCAGAAACCACCACGGTACACCGTAGCCACCTGTCGTCTCTGCCGGACTCACCGGCCTTCCAAGCCGAGTTGGTATCGGAGGTCCGCTTCATGCTGAAAGGCGGTCTGCAACAGGCCGAATTACACATGAACCCAGAAGATCTCGGGCCGATCCAGATCGAACTGAATCTCCGAGCAAACGTTGCCGACATCGGTTTCAATGCGGCCAACGCCACCACACGGGACGGTATTTCCCAATCATTACCGCAACTCAAAGACATGTTGGGACAGCAAGGTCTGAGCCTGGGACAAACCAGCGTAGGCTCCCAAAACGCAGGCCAGCAACAACCGTCATCAGAACAGGCCCGTACGCAGCCAGGTGCCGTGCCACACGACGGCAGGCCGTCGTCGCCCACAGAGACCGTGCGGCTTGGAACCACTCCCAACCGGCGTCCAGGTGGCCTGGATCTCTACGCGTGAGCCGGGGCTAGGCTCACTGAAACTGCGGGGCTTTCGGAAACCTTATCTCCGTATTGCCACAGACATGGCTGAGCACAATGAAGCTCAGATCGAAAGCAGCCATGTCATCGGAAACTCCTACCCCAAAGAAATCGTCCAAAAAACTGGTCATCATCGCCGCAGCGGCTTTGATCTTGATCGCAGGTGGCGGCGGCGGCGCCTACTTTTACCTGCAGAAACAAAAGCATGCCGACGAACCCGCTCACGAGACCGCCAAACGTAAGTCGCCGTCCAAAAGCATCTACACACCGCTTGAGAACTTCACCGTCAACCTGCGTGACGAGGGCGGGGACCATTACGCTCAGATTGGGGTCACGCTGGAGGTTGAAGACGCCGCCATTGAGACCGACCTGAAAGCCCGTCTGCCTGCGCTGCGCAACAATATTTTGCTACTGATTGCCTCCAAGCGAGCTGAGGAACTTCTGACTCTGGAGGGCAAACAGCAGTTGGCCAAGCAAATTGGCGTTCGCGCTGCGCAGTCCATCGGCATCGACATCACCGACGCCGATCTGGAGGAAGGCCCTGGCGCCAAGGGCGCGAAGTCTAAGGTGGTCAACCCGATCAAAGACGTGTTGTTCTCCCAGTTTTTGGTTCAGTGAGGCGATGGCATGACGCAACACGCCCTGACCCAGGATGAGGTCGATGCCCTTCTC
>CAZANT010000054.1:0-11583 GCA_964486575.1 uncultured Burkholderiaceae bacterium
CGTCGTCCATCCAGGCGACGGTGGCGTCGAACTCGCGCACCGGTGTGAAGGCGCCGGGGGCCAGCAGCCAGTCGCCGCGCGAGACATCGACCTCACGGTCCAGCACGATGCCGGCGCTGCGGCCGGCAGCAATGTTTTTGGGTACGCGGGCATGGTCCAGCACTTGCGCGACGGTGGCGGTCTGGCCACTGGGCAACACGGTGACCTGCTGGCCGGGTGCCACGGTGCCGGTGGCTACTCGGCCCCAGAACACCCTGCGGCCCTTGGAGGTGTCGGACGACCCCGAGAATTTCTCCACCCACTGCACCGGGAAGGCGAAAGGTTGCGCGGTCTCGGGCGGTGTGTTGGGCAGGGCTTCCAGCAGCTGCAGCAGGTTGGGGCCACTGTAGTTACACCAGTTGGCGTGGCTGTCGACCACGTTCCAGCCCTTGAGCGCCGAGATCGGTACGATGGCGCGCACGGAAATGCCACCTGCCGCCGCGAAGGCGTTGAGTGCAGCACTGATGTTGGCAAACGCCAGCACCGGGTCGGCCACCGCATCGAGCTTGTTGACGGTAAACACGATGGACGGAACGCGCAGCAGATTCACCAGCAGCGAATGGCGGCGGGTCTGTGGCAGGAGCGCCAGTTGCGGGTTCTGCCAGTCGAGCTTGGTGGCGTCGACCAACACCACCGCGGCGTCGGCGCTGCTGGCGGCCGTGACCATGTTGCGGGTGTACTGCTCGTGGCCGGGTGCGTCGCCGATGATGAACTTGCGCTGGGCGGTGGCGAAGTAGCGGTACGCCACGTCAATAGTGATGCCTTGCTCGCGCTCGGCGCTCAGGCCGTCGGTCAACAATGCCAAGTCGGTTTCGCCGCCCCGCTGAACGCCGGCAAGTTGGTCTTGCAGCACGGTTTTGCTGTCCACCAGCAGGCGGCCAATCAGCGTGCTCTTGCCGTCGTCGACCGACCCGCAAGTGATGAACTTCAACGCCGAAGCATGGTCATTCTTGCCTTCGGCTCTCAAAATACCTTGCGCTGCAGCTGTGGAATCAATAGCGCTCATCAGAAGTACCCGTCTTTCTTGCGTTTTTCCATCGAGGCGTCGCTGGTTTTGTCGTCCATGCGGGTGGCACCGCGCTCGCTGACGTCGGCGGCCAACGTTTCCAGCACCACGTCCGAAGCGTCGGCGGCCAAGCTTTCCACCGGGCAGGTGCAGGTGATGTCGCCCACGGTTCGAAAGCGCACGTCGCGGCTCTCGGCCTGCTCACCGTCGCGCAGCGGGGTGAGTTCGGTTACCGGCACCAGCAGGCCTTTGCGCTCGACCACCTGGCGTTTGTGGGTGTAGTACAGCGACGGCAGCGCGATGTTCTCGCGGGCGATGTACTGCCACACGTCCAGCTCGGTCCAGTTGGAAATCGGGAACACGCGGAAGTGTTCGCCTTGCTGCAACTTGGTGTTGAACAGCGTCCACAGCTCGGGCCGCTGGGCCTTGGGCTGCCACTGGCCAAAGCTATCGCGGTGGGAAAAGATGCGCTCCTTGGCACGGGCCTTTTCTTCGTCGCGGCGGGCGCCGCCGATGAGCGCGTCAAACCGGAACTCGTCGATCGCCTCCAGCAGCGTGACCGACTGGTGCACGTTGCGGCTCTCGCCGGGATGGGCCAGGCGCACGGTGCCGCGCGCCATCGAATCTTCGACGCTGCGCACGATGAGTTCGGCCTGCAGTTCCTTGGCGCGCGAGTCGCGGAAATCGGTCACTTCATGGAAGTTATGGCCGGTGTCGATCATCAGCAACGGGTAGGGGATGCGACCCACGCCGAAGGCCTTTTCAGCGCACTTCAGCATCACCAGCGAGTCCTTGCCGCCGGAGAACAGCAGCGTGGGGCGCTCGAAGGCGGCGGCCACTTCACGCAGGATGAAGATGGTTTCTTCTTCCAGCGCGTCCAGGTGGGTGTTGCTGAGCTGGCTCAATGCCGAGTTCTGCAACGGAAATTCCGTACGGGCGTTCATGCCGATTCCTTGATGGGGATGATTTTTGCCTTAGCGCCGTCGACGTGCAGGCCACATTCCTTGCTGCTGTCTTCCCACCACCAGCGGCCGGCGCGGAAGTCTTCGCCCACCGCAATCGCACGGGTGCAGGGTGCGCAGCCAATGCTAGGCATGAACTGGTCATGCAGCGGGTTGGTGGGGATGCTGTGCAGCTGCACGAAGTGCCAAACATCGCCCCAGGTCCAGTCAACGATGGGGTTGACCTTGGCACGGTCGGGCTGTTGCTCAACCTCGCTGACCTCGGCGCGGGCGTTGGACTGCTCGCGGCGCAGGCCGGTGAGCCAGCCCTTCTTGCCGGCCAGCGCCAACGCCAGTGGCCGGGTTTTGCGGATGTCGCAGCATTCCTTGCGCAACGCCAGGCTCTGGTACATCGCTTCGGGACCATTCTGCGAGACGAAGGCTTGCGCATCGGCAGCGACGGGGCGGTACACATCAACCTCGCGACCGTAGTGCTTTTGCAGCGTGTCCAGCAGCGCCAGTGTTTCGGCATGCAGCATGCCGGTTTCCAGTACGAAGATGCGGGTCTGGATGCCAGTCTGGTGGATCAGCTCGGTGACCACCATGTCTTCCACGCCCAGGCTGGAGGCCTGGGTCAGCGGCGAATAATGAGTTTCCGCCTCGCGCAGCAGCTGTTTGCTGCGTTCCAGTTTGGCGGCGAAGTTGGCCGAAGGGCGGGCGTACAGCGCGATCGCGTTGCCTGCACCAGCCGCACCTGGCAGCGAAGAAATCGTCGACTGGCTCATGCGGCGCTTCCGGTGGCGAACAGCGGCCGGGTGTGCACCGCGTCGCCTTGGTAAAAGGCACTGAAACGGTCGAACTGGCGCTGCGCCGCCGACATGTCCTGGTCGGCACGGAGCACAGCCACGTCGAAACCGGTGCGCTCCATCTGCACCAGTTGGTCAATCAACACGTCGCCGGTGGCGCGAATCTCGCCCTTGAAACCACGGCGGCGGCGAAGCAGAAAGGCCTGGCTGTACGCGCGGCCGTCGGTGAATTTGGGGAAGTGCAGGTCGATGCGCTGCACGCCCTCAAGTGGCACGGTCAGCGGGTCCACGTCGTTGGCTAACGCGACGACTTTTGGATCGTTCTGCCCGTCAGGCCTGGTATTTTCTTTGGTTTGTGCTATCAATTTCATAGTATTCTCAGGCCGTGGCAACTTCGGCCACCGGCCGCGCGGGGTGCCGTGCGCCGTTCGCAGCGGTTTTGAAGGGGTCGATACCGACGCGCTTGAGCGTGGCCACAAAGGTCTCTTTGCCTTCGCGCAGCTGGCGGTAGGTGCCCAGAACCGCCTCGATCACGTCTGGCACTTCGGCTGCGCTGAACGACGGGCCGACCACCTTGCCGGGCGTGGCCGCGCCACTCAGCACCGAGCCGTCCGATCCGCCCAGCGTGACCTGATACCACTCCTTGCCATCCTTGTCGACGCCCAGGATGCCGATGTGGCCGCTGTGGTGGTGGCCGCAGGAGTTGATGCAGCCGGAAATATGCAGGTCGATGGGGCCGAGGTCGTCCAGCTCGTCGAGGTCCTGGTAGCGCTCGGTAATGGCCTCGGCCACCGGGATGGAGCGCGCATTCGCCAGCGAGCAGAAATCGCCGCCGGGGCAGGCAATCATGTCGGTCAGCAGATGGATGTTGGGCTTGGCCAGGCCAGCTTGGCGCGCGGCGCGCCAGAGTTCAGCCAGCTGGTTGGCATGGACCCAGGGCAACAGCAGGTTCTGGTCATGCGTGACCCGCACCTCGCCCGCGCTGAATCGGTCGGCCAAATCCGCGGCGATGTCCAGCTGGTCGGCGGTGGCGTCACCAGGCGCTTGACCCAGGCGTTTGAATGACAAGGTGACCGCGCGCAGTGCGGGATTCTTGTGCGCTGCCACGTTTTGGCGCAGCCAGCGGCTGAACTCGCCGTCTTGGCCGGCTTCGGCTTGCAGCAAGGCGCTGATTTTTTCGTCGGCGTTGCCCGCCGAATCGTGAAGCTCAGGCGCCAGCGTCGGCGGCACAAAGCAGGCGGTCACGCGGTCCAGCTCTGATTGCGTGATGGTGTGCGGGCCGCCGTCGACCTCGACGATCTGCTTGAACTCGGCCTCGACCTCGTCGATGTAGCGCTGGCCTTCGGCCTTCACCAGAATCTTGATGCGCGCCTTGTACATGTTATCGCGCCGGCCCCAGCGGTTGTAGACCCGCACCACCGCTTCGAGGTAGTTCATGATCTGCGACCAGGGCAGGAACTCGCGGATCACCGTGCCAATGACCGGCGTGCGGCCCATGCCGCCGCCGACCAGCACCTTGAAACCCAGCTCGCCGGCTGCGTTGCGCACCAGGTGCAGGCCCACGTCGTGCCAGGCCACCGCAGCGCGGTCTTCGGCAGCGCCAGTGATGGCGATCTTGAACTTGCGCGGCAGAAACGCGAACTCGGGGTGCAGCGTGCTCCACTGGCGCAGGATTTCACCAAAGGGCCGCGGGTCGGCGATTTCGTCCACGGCGATGCCGGCCAGCTCGTCGCTGGTGATGTTGCGGATGCAGTTGCCGCTGGTCTGGATGCCGTGCATGTGCACGCTGGCCAGCAGGTCCATCACGTCGGCCGACTTGTCGAGCGGAATCCAGTTGTATTGAACGTTCTGGCGGGTGGTGAAGTGGGCGTAGCCGGCGGTCAGCTTGCTGCCGATCTGGTGGCCGTTCTTCAGCGGAATGGTGCCCAGCTTGTCCTGAGTGGCCTGCGCTTCCCGGAACAGTTCGGGCGTCGGCTTGTCGTACTCTCGGGCGATCTTGGCCAGCACCCGCACTTGCGCGCTGGAGAGTTCGCCGTAGGGCACAGCCACCCGCAGCATGGGCGCATAACGCTGTACGTACCAACCGTTTTGCAGGCGCAGCGGGCGGAACTCGTCTTCCGGCAACTTGCCTTGCTGCCAACGGGTGAGCTGGTCGCGGTACTGTTCGGCGCGGAGCTGGACGAAAGTCTTGTCGAAGTCGGTGTATTGGTACATATCTTTGAATCGGTCAGTGGCGTCAGAGCGCCATCAATTTGAGGCCCGCATACGCGAGCAAGCCCGAGAGCAGCGAGCGGATCAGCCGCTCTGGCGCTTTCAGCACCAGCCGCGACCCGATCCAGATGCCGGGCAGCGAGCCGCACAGCAACAGACCCAGCAGATGCCAGTCCACCGAGCCAAGTGACGCGTGTCCCAGGCCGGCAACTAGGGTCAGCGGCACAGCGTACGCAATGTCGGCCGCCACAATGCGCGGCAGCGGTAGCAGCGGATACAAGATCATCAGTACCGTCACGCCAATCGCCCCGGCACCCACCGAAGTGATGGTCACCAGCGTGCCGATGAGCGCGCCGAACCCCAGGGGCAGTGTCCAGTGCCGGGGCTGCAGGGCACGGTCAGATTCGCCCAGACCCGCGTCGCGCGGCCTTTGGCGGCCACGCAGGGCTTTGTACAGTGTGGCTGCGGCAGTGAGGAGCAGGGCCACACCCAGGGTGGTGGTCATGACTTGCTGCACCCGGGGATCGGCTGGCCCAAGCCGGTGCAGCACGTACAAGGTAATGAGCGCTGCCGGGATGCTGCCTGCGCACAGTTGACCGACCACCCGCCAAGGCACCAGTCTCTGGCGCGCCATGCTGACGGTGCCGCCCAGCTTGGTGAAAGCAGCAAACAGCAGGTCGGTACCCACCGCAAGGTAAGGTTTGACGCCGAAAACGAAAATCAGAATGGGCGTCATCAGTGACCCGCCACCCACCCCCGTCAAACCGACGACAAGGCCAACCCCGAAGCCGGCAAAGACAAAAGCGAGTTCTTGCATGGACCCGAGACTCTAAGGGTTGCCCCTATGGAAACAAACGACATTTTTCTTCGACTGGTATGTGCATATGGATATAAAGAAATCGTCCAACGGCGCATACCGGGTCTTTGCTAGTGTTTAGAGGCCGTTTGCGGCCGGAATCAGCCGCTTCGACGGCGCTGGCGCAGCGCGAAACGGGCGGGGTCCAACGCGTCAGCCAGGTCGGCGGGCACCGGCAGCGGTTCCTGGGCCATCCGAGCGGCCAACAGTTCGGCGCACAGCAGCGCCAGCGTCAAGCCGCGCGAACCGAGGCCAACAAGGGCATGCAGCCCGTTCAGGCGCGGCTGGTCGTGCACTGGGCGCTGGATCTGCAAGGAGGCCACGTCCGGCAACGCGCCTGCCAGCGGCAGCCGGTCGCCCGTGGCGCAGCGGATTTCTGACCAACCAGCCACCCGGTGGCTCTGAAAGCTGGGCGCAAGCACTTCGGCCAGGTCGGGCAACCAGGCTTGCAGCGCTGCGAAGTTGGCTTGGTGGTTGGCAGCTGTCACTTCCACCGTGCTTTGACCGCGCTCGTAGGTGGCACCCATCGCCCAATGGTCCTGCCCTTGCCAATGGCAGTGCGGCACAAACACACCGCCGCCGTTCACGGGGTGTTGCGGCACTGTGCCCTGTGCCAGTTCGGACACCCGCCCCAGGCTGAGCTGACCCCGCACAGGGGACAAGGCCAGCGCGTCGCCCCCCCACGGCGCCAGCAGCGCCTGGCCGCCCCAGGCGCTGGCCAGCAGCAAGGTGGTGGTTTCGTGCACCGTTTTGCTGTCATCGTCGGTTAACCGCCAATCACTGTTGTGCTTTTGCAGACGAGTGGCGAGTCTGCCCCAGCCACTGGTCAGTCTGCCCGCGGCTTGTGCTTCGTCCAACCAGGCATGCACCAACGCGGCGGGCATGACTTGCATCGCATCGGGCAGCCATTCGGGTGGCTGCGCGCCGTTGTGCCGCATCACCCCGGCGTGCCAGCTGGCGCCATGGGGCAACAGCCGTGGGAGTTCCCGCGCCATCCAGCGAGCGCCGGCCACTGTCAGGCGTGACATGGCAGTGGGCTCGGCAGTTTGGTGGGGTGCGAGCAGGCCCGCTGGCAGGCTGGAGGCCCCCTGGGCCGGGCCAGTGTGATGGTCCAGCACCGTCAGTGTCCAACCCCTGCGGCCCAAGGCGCGGCAGAGTGCGGCCCCGGCGAGGCCAGCACCGAGGATGGTGGCCTCGCCAGGCACGCGATGCGGCGGCTTCGGCGCGGGCCAGCGCGGTGCGTACCGGGCGGACAGTTCAGCGGTCTCGCAGGCTGTGACGCGAAAGCCAGCGCTGGCCAGCGCGTCTGGCAATGCAATTGACGGAGTGAGAGCGACCAACCGCGTCTGCAAGTGTGACAGCCGGGCCACGGCGCGCAGTACCTCGGGCGTCCACCCGTTGGCGAGCCAGATCGTGTCGGCCAGAAACCGCCACGACTGAAGCACCGGCAGCGTGTCGCCGATGCACAGCGTCAATGTGACCCGCCCTGCATCCAGCGGGAACACGTGGAAGCCGGGCGGCATGGCGTCCGTCCATTGGGCTGAAAGTTCGGCCGCCAGTTCCGCGAGGCCAGGCTGTGCACCGGTGGCCTCAAGCAGGTCTGCGCGGCGTGGGGGGAATGGAGTGACCGCCGCGCAGTGCAGGCGGTCGCAGCGGGCGGGGTCATCGCGCCAGGCGCGCCAGAGGCGCACAAAGTTCAGGCCGCTGTCAAATGCTGTGTCGGCCAACACATGCAGCGGCTGGCCGCCCCAATCGGGCAAACTTTGGCCCAGCGAGGCGCTGGCCCCCTCCACAGCGGCTGGCTTTCTCAGGCGCTGGGGGGCACGTAGCCCTGTACCTGGTCGGCGCCGGTGCCAAAAAAGTGGTTCTCCATCTGGCGGGCGAGGTACTGGCGGGCGCGCTGATCGGCCAGGTTCAGGCGGTTTTCATTTACCAGCATGGTCTGGTGCTTGAGCCAGGCGGCCCAGGCTTCTTTGCTGACACCTTCCCAGATGCGTTTGCCGAGTTCACCGGGGTAGGGCGGGAAATCCAAGCCTTCGGCCTCTTTGCCGAGCTTGATGCAGTTGACTGTGCGTGCCATCGCGTGCCTCTTTGTGTTTCTAAGGATGATTTGGATATATGGAACTGAAAACTTCGTAGTTCCAGTTTTGAAGCCAGACTCCCAAAATCGGCCCACTAATGAAACCGAAGGAAATCCCCATGTCTTCTCGCCGCCACATTATCAAGCTTTCGCTCGCCACCGCGGCCGTGGCCTTGGCGCCTTGGGTCCAAGCCCAGCAGCCAATCACCCTGTTGAACGTGTCCTACGACCCCACCCGCGAGCTGTACGTGGAGTACAACGCGGCCTTTGCCAAGCACTGGAAGGCGAAAACCGGGCAGGACGTGACCATCAAGCAGTCACACGGTGGCTCGGGCAAGCAAGCGCGGTCCATCATCGATGGCCTGGACGCCGACGTGGCTACCCTGGCTTTGGCTGGTGACACCGACGCCTTGCACACCAACGGTGGTTGGATTCCCAAAGACTGGCAGAAGCGCCTGCCGCAGAACAGCTCACCTTACACCTCCACCATTGTGTTGGTCACCCGTGCGGGTAACCCCAAGAACATCAAAGACTGGGACGATCTGATTCGCCCCGATGTGAAGGTCATCACCCCCAACCCCAAAACCTCGGGAGGTGCCCGTTGGAACTACCTGGCGGCCTGGGAGTTTGCCAAGCGCAAGTACGGCGGCGACGACAAGGCCAAAGAATTCGTGGCAAAGCTCTACGCCAACGTGCCGGTGCTGGACACCGGCGCCCGGGGCTCGTCGGTCACGTTTGCGCAACGCAACCAGGGGGACGTGTTCATCTCCTGGGAGAACGAGGCCTACCTCCTGGAGAAAGAATTTGGCAACAAAGTGGACTTCGTTTATCCCTCGCTGTCTATCCTGGCAGAGCCCGCTGTGACCGTGGTGGACAAGAACGTGGACAAGAAGGGCACCCGCGCCGTGGCCGAGGAGTACCTGAAATTCTTGTACACCGAGGAAGCGCAGGACATCATCGGTAAACATTTCTACCGTCCCCGTTCGGAGAAAGCGCAGGTCAAATACGCCAAACAACTGCCCAAGCTGAACCTGTTCACCATCGACCAGGCTTTTGGCGGTTGGGACAAAGCGACCAAAGACCACTTTGTGGACGGCGCGGCGTTTGACCAGATTTACAGCAAGAAGTGAGCGTTGTAAGAGCGGCGCAGCCCCAACCGACTCCTCGGCATGAAAAAAGTCATGTTGATGGGCGCATCGCACGCCGCCGTGTTGGGGCTGGGTTTTCTGTTGGGCCTGTACTTTTTGCCTATCCTGGCCGACCCCAAGGCGCCCACGGCGGCAGAGGTCGGCGCCTTGTCGCGTCAGGCCACCTACACCGCCCGTTTTCAGCGCAACCTCAAGGGCAGCGACATACTGCATTGGGGCGAGGGTAAACTTTCAGTGAGCCCGAGCGCCATTTCGCTGATGGGCCAGCTGGCCCCTGGCCCGGCTTACCGCCTGTACCTGACCGGCGAACATGTGGATACGGCAGACGGCTTCCAGCGCATCAAAAACACCGCACTGCCGGTGGGCGACATCAAGACCTTCGACAACTTCATGCTGCCCGTGCCGGCTGGGGTGGATGTGTCGGCCTTTGTGGGTGTGGTGGTCTGGTGCGAGTCGTTTCAGCGCTTCATCACCTCGGCGCGTTTCCGTTGATTCGCTATAAAAATAGCAGCATCACTGCTGGTTTCACCAGGGCTTGAGGCCTATTTGTTCTAAAAACTAGGCTGAAACGGCTTCCCGAGCAAGTCGGACGGACTGCAGGCGTGCTGCAAGGCTCAGAGTTCGTAGTCGTCCTGATGCCCGCTCATGGCTTTGGCAATCAGTTTGCGGTCCAGCCGGTCGCCGAGCAGTTCGGCAAAGGTGAAAACGAAGTTGCGCAAATAGGCACCGCGCTTGAAGGCGACGCGGGTCACGTTCTGGCCAAACAGCTGGCCGCCGGGGCGGATGACGAGGTCGGTGTTGGTGCCATCGTCGCGCACCGCCATTTCGGCCACAATGCCCACGCCCAGGCCCAGCCGCACGTAGGTTTTGATCACGTCCGAGTCGATGGCTTCCAGTGCGATGCGTGGGGTGAGCTTGCGAGCGGAAAAGGCCTGATCGATACGGGTGCGGCCTGTGAACGACGGGTGGTAGGTGATTACGGGTTCTTCTGCAATGTCTTCCAGCGTGATGCGTTCTTTCGACGCAAGCGGGTGGTGGGCGGGCAACACGAGCATGTGTTGCCATTCGTAGCAGGGCAAGGTCACCAACTCGGGGTAATTGGCCAGCGACTCGGTGGCAATGCCGATTTCGGCCACCTCGTCCAGCAGCATCTTGGCCACCTGGTCGGGCGCACCCTGGTGAAGACTGACGTTGACTTTGGGGAAAGCCTCGCGCAGCTTGGCCACCGGCACCGGCAGCACGTAACGCGCCTGGGTGTGGGTGGTGGCGATGCTGAGTGTGCCGCTGTCCTGCGAGCTGAACTGTTCGCCAATGCGCTTCAGGTTGCCCACTTCGCGCATGATCATCTCAATGCTTTTCAGCACGTGCTGGCCCGGCTCTGTGATGCGTTTGAGGCGCTTGCCGTGGCGGGCAAAGATTTCCACGCCCAGCTCCTCTTCCAGCTCAATGATGGCCTTGGAGACGCCAGGCTGCGAGGTGTGCAAAGCCTTGGCGGCCTCGGTCAGGTTGAGGTTGCGGCGCGCGGCTTCTTGCACAAAGCGGAATTGGTGGAGGTTCATGGCTTGCGTTGTATATGTGAATTCAAGCTAACGGCTTGATTCATTATGCAGTAACAAGTCTATGAATGTGCGTTTTCAAGACAGTGCGATGTGCGCCAGTGTTTCCACCAGCCGGGTGTCTTCGCCCACAGCGGGCATCAGTTCAAAGTTCACTTGTGGGTGCTGGGCGCGCAGCTGCGCCATCAGCAGCGGCAGGTCTTCGCGGGCGTGTTTGCCTACTCCCAGGAACATCGGAAGCACGCGGATGGCGGTGACCTGCTGTGCAACCAGAGCCGCCACGCAAGTGGGCAGGTCGGGTGGGCAAAGCTCCAAATAGGCACAGGCCACCTGCACATCGGACTCGCGCTCGCGAATGCGCTGGGCCACGGCTTCCATGGGCTTGTGCCACAACGGGTCGCGCGAGCCGTGGGCAAACAAAACGATTGCGTGGGTCATCTTCTGAGTACCAGCCAGCCAAATGCGCCAAGGGACATCACCACATACAGCAGTCCAGGCGACGCGGCGGCCAGCCAGGGCTCCCAGTTGCGCAGGTTGCCCACGTAGCCAAACACGTTGTTGAGGAGAAAGAAACTGATGCCGATCATCACGCCACCGAACACGTAGGCGGTGATGCCACCACTGCGGAAATGCAGGTAGGCAAACGGCAGTGCCAACACCACCATCACCAGGCAGCTGAGCGGGTAAAACACCTTGCGCCAGAATTCGATTTCGTAGCGCTGGGCGGTTTGGCCGTTGGTTTCCAGGTGCTGGATGTACTGGAACAGGTCCACCGTGCTCATGCGGTCGGGCTTGAGGAGCGCGACCGAAACCATCTCGGCGTTGATGGCGGTAGGAAGGCGGTAGGTGGGCAGCTGGCGCCGGACCACGTTGGCGCGTTCGCTGGTGGGTCGGGAAAATTCGCTGCGGCTTACGCCGGTCATGTCCCACGCGCCGTCTT
>CAZANT010000055.1:0-11394 GCA_964486575.1 uncultured Burkholderiaceae bacterium
CTGTTCCGACGATGCTCATGTCAATTCACCACGTAGAAGGTTGGGGGGCGCTGCTCCACCAGGAAGCGGCGTTCCTCGGGTGCGGGCTCGTCAAACGGGATGCGCTTGATCACGTCAAAGTCCACGGTGATGTCAGCCTGCGCGGTGGCGGCCACCGGGGCACGAATGCAAGACCTGGCAACCACCGTGGCCGTGGCCAGCGCCCGTCCGCTCAATGGCTCGCGGACATCCACATGGAAATCCACCTCCACCTGGGCCTGCATCACAGCGGCCAGGGGAGCGCGGTGAAACGTGCGCTCCAATACCGTGGCCACCACCGCAGTGCGGGCGTTTGGGCTGGAGGTCAAAACACTTCGGACCAGGCGGCGCGGCACCAGATTGACCAGCGCCTGCGCGCGTGCATTAACCTTGGACCGGACAAAAACACCGGCGGCAATGCAGATGGCTGCTGCCGCCACCACGCTGACGGCTGCGCGCACGCCCGACAGGGTGAACTCGCCTTGGGCGGAACCGGTCAAGGCCACCGCAAGGCGGGCGTGAACGCGCCCGACGATGCCGCTCACCGCCGCCTGGGCAGCGCTGGACACCACCAGGCGCGCCAATACCCGGCCCAACGATCCAGTGGCCTGCGCGGCAGGCGCAGACTGCACCCGCGCGTACACAAGCACTCTGGGCTTGGAAAGGCAAACCGCAGCAGCCGTCGAGTTGACCTGCGTTCGCACCACGGGGTCGAATACCACCCCGTTGAGCAAAAAGCCGTTTAGCGGGCCGTTCATGGCCGGGTCGCCTTGTCGTTACAGCAGCGACAACGTGAAGTCACCAGACGTGCCGGCCGAATCGACCACAAACACGTCATTGACCTGCAGTGTCCGCGAGGCGGGCAATGGCTCGCTGTACATCAGCGTGGCCGTCACGTCGGTGGCGTTGGCGCCCTCCACGATACCGATGTGAGTCACCGTAACTGGCGAGGCCGTCACTGGCGGAAATTCCACCCGCGTGCTGTTGAAGCTAACGCCGTTGGAAGGTGCCGCGTAGGCACCGGCAGGTTGGCGCGCGTACCAGGCAGCGCTCACTTCGGTGCCCGAAGAAAAGGCGTCTGTTGGGTCGGCGGTGAACAACGCAACATAAGTGTTGCGGATGGTCGGGAACGCCTGGCCGCGCAGGGTGGCGTTGATGATCGCGTTGGCGAGAGACGTGGAAAAACCAGCCATGTCGGGCTCCTAGTTCAAGTGGTCGGCGCCACCGTGGCGCTGGATTGAAGTTCCACGCCCAAGATGCTTTGGGCGCGTTGGAAATACGCCGCTGACAAGGCGGCGTTGCCGCCGTACTCAGCATCCTTGGCGTATGCGTAGTGCAGGACCATGGAAAGCAGCGCGGTGCTCCACTGGTCCTGAACCGTTGTGTTGCCCGTCACCGTGGACGGCAGTTTTCCGTCGCCGCTGGTGGCCGGGAGCGGCACCGGGTGCAGGGAAAGCTCGATGTCCACCGAAGCGCCCGAAGCGGCCGGTGGGTAGACGATGAACTGGCGCGGTACCCGCATGTCGTGGTGGAAGTGGCGAATCACCCGAGCCTTGGTGCGGTTGCGCCAGTTGGGCTCCACGGCGTCCAGCAGCACCAGGTCGGTCTTGGTGATGCGCTCGCCGCTGGTGTTGGCCGGGATGTCGATCAGCAAGGCAGCCGTCGCCGGAATCAACTGCTTGTGGCCCTCGGCCAGTGCCAGGGTGGAAATCGTGGCCGTGGTGTCGGGTCGCGCGGTCTGAATGTCCACCTCGGCGCGGTCCAGCCAGCCCACCAACTCACTGGCAGGCCAGCGGATGCCCTCTGGGTCTTGCAGCAGGGTCTGGGCTTGGGAAACGATGGTGCGGGCGGCTACTGTCATGCTGTCACACCCACTTCGGTTGTGCCCGCGGCACTTCGTTGGTGTGGCCCATGTAGGCATCCACCGTGCAGGTCGCAATCGCGGCCTCAAACATGGCGCTTTCTATGGCACCCATGGCCGGGTCGGAGAAATCGGCGCGAGGCGTCATGTGCAGCATCGACTTGGCGCCGTTGGCGATCGCTTCCAGGTAGCGCTCGGCCAGGTGGTCGGGGATGCCGGTGGCGCGCAGGGTTGGGCGCAGCGACACCTGAACCTGCACCACGTCCGTGGTGGCGTAGTCGCCCACCAGGTGGTAACTCCGTAAGTCGCGGGTCACCACGCCCTGCCGGCCTTCTGGGTGCAGGGTCCAGTCCGATGGGCGTTCACGGAAGGACGACACCGGCAGTGGCCGGCCGTTCAGCGTGGCCTGCTCGAAGCAGATCAATTCGGTCTGGGCCGGCAGGTCAAAGTCGTATTCCACGCGCGAGGCGGTTTCGCTGGTGCTCGGGTCCAGCCATTCTGTCCAGGCGCGGGTCTTTTTGAAGAACTCGCGGGCAGCGCGGCAAAGCGCCAGGCGCACCAGGGGGTCCGGGGCGGTCGTGGCGTGCGGGAGCACGTCAGGAAACCAAAGGTCCCAGGTGGCCATGGCGCGCTACCTCACTTGCCCTTGGCGGTGGCCTTAACGGCCGGCTTGGCCGTGGCTTTGGCGCCAGCCTTGGCCGCGGTCTTGCGCGCGGCGGGGACCGGTGGCGTGTTGGCCTCGATCGGCAACGCCGTGAGGTCTACCGGGTCGTCGTCTGGGCCGTCGTCGTTGCCATCACCGCCGTCGTCCTGGTCGTTGGAGGCGTCAGCGGTGGGCTTCTTGATCAGCGTCAGCGCCTTGTCCATTTCGGCCGGGTCGGCGGGCCAAAACATTTTGCTGTCCAGCAGCTGGGCAACGGTGGCCTCGTCGGTCACGTCACAGGTCAGGTCGCCCGAATCGTCCGCCACAAACACATAGGTCTGGCGATCCTGGCCGTTGACTTTCACCGTGCCGTCGCGGCGTGGTGGGATAGAGGTTTGCAGCTTCATGGTTCAGAGACTCCAAAAAGAAAGGGGGAAGTTGCCTCCCCCCTCGCTGTGTTGTGGGCGCTGGTTGGGCGCCCGCCTATCGCCAGGGGGTGGCGTTGTCAGGCCGCTTTGTAGAAAAGCGTCACGCCAACCGTGCCGGCTACGGCAGTGGTTGGTGCCGTGGCCACCTTCAAACCCAGCTTGCGGTCCGTCTCGGCCTTGGCCACGCTCACCAGTGCGATACCGTTAAGGTTCAGGCGCTGGTGGAAAGCGGTGTTGGCCGCAGTGGTCGAACCCCAATGCGCGCCGCCGTCGGCCGCGGCAGTGGACAGATCGGTTTCACCGGCGTTCAGCAGACCCACCTGGAACACGACCGCAGCGGTGCTGGAGTCAATGTCGGTGCTGTCAACATGCACGTCGACCGGCACGCAGCCGGCAGGCAACACGCCAACCTGGCCGATGTCGTTGAGCGCCAGGTCACCGGTGCCCAGGGCCACGGTGAAACGGACCGCCAACACCTCGCCGCCGGCGGGGAATGGCACTGGCAAGCGGCCAGTGATGTAGTCGTTGGAATTAGCGAAAGCCATGTTCTTTACTCCTAGTCAGTGGCCGTGAATCAGCGCGAGGCTGCAGCGGTGTCCAGCGCGAACACGCCGAAATCCTGGGCGCCCACCGGCGTGGTGAACGTGACCTTCTTCACCCCGAAGATCGAGGATGTGGAGATCACCACCTTGTCGCCGTTGTCGCGGGTTTCTTCGTGCCAGTCGAAGCGCATGTTGGTGCCCGGCGAACCGAACGCCACCACGGCAGCCTGGGAGCCCATGAACAGGGCGCGTGCGGCTTCCACGGCGCCAGAGCCGGCGTTGTTGAAGCGGATCACGTTGCGGTGGCTGTGCAGGATCACGCCGCGGTACATGCCCAGCGAGCCCTTGAACAGCGGGTTGTTGCGGCCTTCGGCAGCGGCAGCGGCCTTCTGGATGTCCAGCCACTGGCCGGTGTTGGTGTTGCTGCGCAGGTCGTCCTCTTGGAACGTGTGCATCACACAAACAAACGTCTCCATGCCGTCGATCTTGCAGGGCTGCAACACCGGGATGTCGGTCGCACCGCCACCCTGGCTATCGGCCTTGGTCTTGGCGCGGTCGATCAAGCGCAGGTCGAACTTGTCGCCCGATGCTTCCAGGTTGGTGTAGTCGGTCGCATCGCCGCCGTACAGGCGGTGGCTGCTGTCCGGGGTCACCAGGCCGTTGTTGGCGCGGCCGGTGTAGCCCAGTGGCAACAGGAAGTTGGCATTGACGCCGCGGGCACCCGACAGGTAGATGAACATGAGTTCATCCATCAGGCGGGCCCACCAGCTGGACTGCTGGCGCTTGGCTTTCTCGCGGAGGTTGTGCAGGGTGCGCTTGCGCGTCATCCGGCCGCCAGTGTTCACACCGCAGCGGGCCTGATCAATGTAAATCTGGTCGGTGTAGAACTTCTGGCCTTCTTCCTTGCCTTCGAGGATGTCCTCACCCTCGACGGGGGCCATCTTGAGTTCGGCCAGCAGGTCATAGCTGATCTGCTCGCCGGCGTCAGATTCCAAATCGGTCAGGATCTGGACTGGCACCTCGGCCTCGGCGCCGCGCGCCATGAAGCGGGAATTGAAATAGGACTTGTGGCTGGTGTCGTAAGCCAGCATGCCGGCCCACTTCTTAACCGCCTTGGCGTCATTTACGCCGATGATCGTGCGCGCCATAGAAATACTCCTTAAAAGTTAGGCACTTTTTCGGAGCACTCCTGCGCTCTTCACATTCGCTTTGCAGCTAGGTCATCACGTTGCCATGCTTGGCACGTCCCCCTCGGGTTTGTTCACGCACTGCTTGGTGATTTCCACATCCACCGGCGCAATCACACGCAAGCGGGCGAGTTGCCCGCTCTTGTGCAAAAGCTCCACCGTCACCGAGCCCGACATGGCCAGGCGCTCGCCCGGGCGCACGTCGATGATCAGGTTGGAGAGCTTTCTGTCGGCCATGGTCACCCTTGTAGAAATTTCTCACGCTGGGCCGGCGTCATGCGTGCAATCGCATCCTCGTAGGCTTGGCCCTCCAGCGCCAACACCTCGGCAAACTCGCTCGCCACGTCGCCGGGTCCATCACCACCGGGCACTTGCGCCAGCGAGGCGGGCATGCTGCTGGCTTCGGGTGCCTTGCGCTGGGCAACGGCGGCGGCCACCTTCTGTGCGGGGGTCTGGGGTGCGGGCGGCGGCGCAACTGCCAAGCCATGCAGGGCGCGCACGCGCTTGTGGGCTTCCACCAGGAACCAGTCCATCGACTTGTCGTTGTTCTCGGGCTTGTTGGCCAGCTTCTTCACGAAGTCGTCCAGGTCCGCGGCCTTGGCCTCGTCCTTGCGGTAGTCGATGCCTCCATCGGCCTTGGCTTCGGTCGCAATGAAGCGGCTGACGGTGTTCTGCCAGGTCTGGGCCACCGTCTGCTCGTTCATTTCCTGAGAAATCTCGGCCTTGACGCGCAAGGCGCTCAAGTCGTTGCGCTCGGTCGCAATGCGGGCCAGTTCGGCCTGTAGCTGGGTGCGGTCCAGGTCACCGGCGTCGAACTTCTCCCAGGCCGTGCCCTCGGCAGTGGCCAGTGCGTCTACGCGATCATTGAAGTCGTCGGGCAGCTTGGCCTCGTATCGCGGTGCTGTTGCGACTGGCTCGGGCTCGGCCGCGGCCGCCTGGGGTGCTTCGCCCTCGCCTGCCGCAGGTTCGTCGGCGGGGTCTGGTGCGGGTGCGGGTGTTTCGGCCGGCTTGCCTTCCACAGGCTGGCCATCGCCATCGTCGCCGTCATCATCGTCATCACCAGGGTTGCCCTGGCGCATGATTTGCGATTCCTCGGGACCAGCTTCGGCGTTGATCGCCTCCAGTTCCTCGGGGGTCAGTGTGCTCGCCAGGTCGGCGTCCATCGTGGGTTGGGACATGCTTTAGTCACTCCTTGACAGGTTGAACAAACGGGAGCCGTCAGCCTGCCACGCTTGGTGCGTCACCCTGCCCCTTCTTGGCGTCCATGGCCTCGTTGGCGGCGTCGAGTTGGCGCTGCATCTTGGCGATGCGTGCGTCACTCTCCGACTGGATCTCGGCCACGCGCTCGCGTGAGGCGGCCTCGATGCGCGCCACCTCCAAGCGGGTGTCGGCGTCCTTCCTGATCTTGAAAGTCTGGTCGGCCGCCTGGGCCTGGGCCTTGCGCAGTTCCTCGCTGACGCGCTCCAGTTCCATGCTGGCCTCGCGCTGCACCGTGCCCAGTGCGCCCTGCATGGCCTCGTTTTGGTCGGCGCCCATGCCGGCGGCGGCGGCCTCGGCCTCCAGCTTGGCGGCCTTGGCGTTGATCTCGCGCACCTTGGCCTGCTGTTCTTGGAGCGCGGTAATCGCGGTTTGGCGTTGCAGTTCCATGGCTTCGGCCTGCTGCTGCGCCTGCGCGTCGGCCTGGGCTTGTTCCTCGGGCGTCATCGGCTTGTTCTGGTCGCGCTCGCCGGTCATCTTGCGCAGCTGCTCGGCCACCTCGTCCTTGTTGGGCAGGTCCGAGAACTCCATGGCAATCGTCATCAGGCGCAGCGCCACCTCGGGGGGTAGGCGGGTGGCCATCTGGTTCAGGGCCTCAAACATCACCTGGCGCATGGTCCCGGCGTAGTCCGTCTCGCTCACCACAAAGTCGGCCATGCTGGCCGTGATGTCGTTGATGAAGCGCACCGAGCCATCGGTCTGCATTTCTGGCACGTTGACCTTGATCCACTCCAGCGCGCCCTTGGCGCCGGTCAAACGGACCACCTTTTCCTCGGTGTAGAACTGCTCCACCAGGCTCAACTGCTTCTCGCCCTGCACTTGCGTGGCCAGGCGCAGGTTGTCGAACGGTTCCGTGGTAACCACGCTGCCCTGCAGCTGGCGTGCCTTGATGGCCTCGCCGCTGACGGCGTTGGTCTGGCGCCCCAGGTTCTCCTGGCTGACGCCGGCCGACTTCTGGATGCTCTGGGCGTCCAGCGTCATCATCTGGATCTGACCGGTGGCCGCGTCGGTGTCCCGGCGGATCACGATGTCCTTGCCCATCTTCTTGATGATCAGGCCGTCGGGTCGGTCCGCCTCGTCGCGCAGCACGTTCCAATCCTCCACCGCGCCCTCGTCCGCGATGATCTGGTTGGTGTTCAGCATGAACAACGCCTTGCTGGCGCGCTTGTTCAGGTCCTGCTGCACGTCCCGCACGCGGCGGATGATGCCGTAGGGCAAGCGGTCCCGGCCGCGGCGGTAGCACCACACCGGCGTCAGGCTGAACCGGTTGTGGCGGAACAGCGAGGGGCCCATGGCAATCATGTGCGCCTCGGTGAACACGGCGATGTGCACGCGCATGACCACCTTGTCCACGATGCTGCCGCCCACCTGGCCCAGGGCGTTGGCCAGCGCTTGGTCGCCCTGGTTGAAAAACGCGCCCTTGAGGGGGCCGCTGGCGATGATCTTGGCCTTCACCGGCTTCTTGTACTGGCACTCGATCAGCTTCACCCGGCGGCGCTTGGCGTCCACCATGGGCCCGGTACCGGATGCGCGCAGCGTGCCGCTCTTCACGCCGTTCAGGATTTCGTCGGCGGTGTACCAGGTGTCCTCTTCCCAATCCGAGTGCAGATGGTTCTGGGAATCCTCCACGCCCTGGTGGATCTGGTTCCTGCGGTCCGGGAACATGGTCACCGCCACGTCCTCGTCCACCCAGCGCCAGCGGAACACGTAGCGGGCGTCCTCCAGGTCGTGCTCGTAAGCCAGGGAATCCCACAGCACGTTGCGCCAGTCCTCGCACTTGGAATACAGCACGTCCTTGGTTGGGTCGTCCCGCACGCCATCGTCCAGCCAGCCCACGCCGGCCTTGATGGCATCGGCAAAGGCGCGGGAGCGGTTGAACTGCACGCGGTTGATGTCGCTCACGTACTTGAGCACCTTGGTTTTGACATCGGCGGTTTCCACGTCGTCCTCGGTGCGCGGCATCACGCGCCAGTCCACGCGGGTGCGGCGCTCGGTGCCAATCACCCAATCCACCATGGGCGCCACCTCGTTGTAGACCAGCGGCATCTGGCCACGGTCGCGCAACACCTGGGCGTCCTCGGGGTCCCACTGCAGGCTGTCGTAGAAATCCGCGTCCATGGCCATTTCCAGGCGGTTGGCCGATTGCTTGTCCTTCTCGTAGTAGTACCACTCCAGCAGCCGGCAAAGCTCCTTGCGTGCGGGCTCAGCGTCCATCGGGTGGGTGTTGGTTTCCGCCAGGTCGGTGCCGGCCTCGGCGCCGGTGAACACCTCCATGTCGCCCGCGGCCTGGTGGTCGGGCCGTACCTCGAAGTTATCCATAGGTCGCGCCCTCCTTCTCGATGCGGATGTCCTCGCCGGCGATCGGCACGCCGTCAGCGCGCAGCAGCATCTGGCCGTGGCTGGTCTTGAAGTACTCGGTCGGGGGCTTGGACGGCATGCGAATGAGGTCCGGCAGACCGTCCACGATCATTCCGGCGATGCGGCGGATGTTCCAGGGTGACGGCTCGATGCCCAGCACCTCGCAGGCCTTGGTCGCCTTTTTGGCCACGATGGGCACGTTCTTGCGGTCGCTGTCGTCCCAGGTGTAGGCGGCCGACTCGGCCACCACGTACCAGGGCGCGCCGGGTCGCAGATGCGGCACCAGGAACATGGCGCGCTCGTCGTTGATCCAGGAATAGATCACGGCAATGTCGCCATGAATCCGTGAGAGGTGCGCCTTGCGCAGGTCGATGGTTGCTGGCATGTCGGCCCCAGAATGAACTGGGGTCTTACGGTGCCATGCTTGCCACGCTGGCCAAGAAAAAGCCCGCCGAAGCGGGCCAAGGGTGGCATCACCTCGCAAAAGCCGCGAGCAAGGGGGAGACAACCAACAAAAGACCCCTACGGAGCTAACCCGCAGTGTGAGCGCCACCAGTCATCAGGTTGGCATGCTTGGGGCGTCAACGCGCCATGGCCCCACCTCGCCGCTTGAAGGCGCCAGCACCAGGCGCCGCCCGCGTGGCCACCGCCGTCTGGAACACCTCGCCAGCGTCCGCCACCTGGCCAAACTGGCGGAAGGCGTCAGAGCCGTGGCTGTTGTCGTCGTGCAGTGGCTCTTCCTTCCAGCAACCCCGCGTCTTATCCCACTGCTTGCGGTAATTCGTCAGGCGCTTGATGCCGTCGCCACAGCCTTCCTCGCTGAACCAGCACGATGCAAACTGGTTGCGGGTGGATTGGATGCCGGCGCTAATGTTGGTCACACGTGGGACCACCTCGAAGCGCTGGCCTGGCATCAGGCGCTCCAGCATTTCCTTGAGCGTCTTGTTGGTGTCGGGCGTCTCGCCCATGCGCTTGTAGTCCGCCTCATGCGGCAGGTAGTGCACACCGAAGGTGAATCCAAGCCCCTGCAACCAGGTGGCGTAGTGCACCAGGTCCTCGCCGCTGGCCTCGTAGTACCGAATCCACCGGTTCTCCGGTCCCACCCGCTGGTGGCACCAGATCGTGGTCATGTCGCCGCGCCCGATGTCCCAGAAGGTGTTGACCGGCGCGGCCTCGATCGGCAGCGTCTTGAGAATCCGACCCTGCTTGCGGGCGTTGGCCAGCTGCGTGGCGTAGTAGCAGCCCTCGGTGCTGACCTGGAAGGCCTCTTCCGGGTAGCTGGGGTATTCCTGCCACATCAGTGGCGCCTCGTCCGCGAAGTCGGCGCGGCGTGTGGTCACGTACCAGGCGCGCTGTCCCTCGGACAGTGGGCGCTTGATCGCGGACTCCACCTTGTTGAAGTAGGCCAGGTCCGCCTCGGTGAAGGCCACGCCCTCCGGGTCGATGGTGTACTCGGGCGCCATCCACCAGGCAAAGAAGTGGGCCAGCCAATCCTTTTGACTGAGCGGTACGCCCTGCTCTTGCAGCGCCAAGGCGCGCATGGTCATTTCGTAGAAATACCCGTCCTGGCCCTCGGCGGTGGACTCGATCACGCACATGCCCGACTTCGGCACGGCCGGAATGGAGCCGGTCACCACCTCCTTGGCTTTGTCCGGGTACTTGGCGCAGATTTTCCCGAACTCGGAAATGTGCAGGCGGTGGATGGTGCCGGAGCGCATCGACGTGGCCACGCGGATGCTGGCTTTGTTGTGGCCGAACTCCAATTCGGTGGCGGTGGCCTTGGACAGCGGCATGCGCTGGCGCAGGTCGTCGGGCAGGTTGTCGTAAGCAAACTTCACCTTGCCCCGGAAAATGGCCTCGGCGGCCTCTTTGTCCTGGGCGATGATGCCGCACCGCACCGGGTCCTTGCTGAACAGCGCCGTGTCCAGCCACAGGATGCAAATCAGCGTGGTAAAGCCCAGCTGGCGGGCCTTGAGAATGATGTTGCGGTGCCAGAGGTTGGCCATCAGGCGGCGCTGCGCCCGGTTGGGCTTGAATGTGACCACCAGGCCCTCGCCGTCCGGGTCATCGTCGCCCTTCACGACGATCTTGTAGAGGTTGTTCAGGCGCCAGATGGGGTCATCCAGGCACTTGGCCAGTTCTTCGGCGCTCACCGCCTCCACTGCGGCTGTCATTCGTCGTCCGCCGCTGGCAACGGCAGCACGCCACGGCCTGGGCCCAGCACGTTACCGCCCAGTGTCTTGAGCAGGTTGTCCAGGGGATCGGTTTTTTGTTTGTTGTCGATCTCAAACAACCCCTTGTGCTTAAACAGCCGCTCGATCGCGCTGTTCTTGTCCCAGAACTTGTATTCAATCCGCCCGTACTCGTCTATCTTGAAGCTCGCCACCGCGGCGCGGGTGTCCGCGTCCAGTTCATGCGGCAGCTTCACGCGGCCATTGCTGTGCATGATCCCGGCGATGTCCGAATGCGCCAGGCGCGTGGCCTCGCGCAGCAGCTTCTCGGTGTTGACGACGAACTTCTCTTCGACCTTTTTGGCCAGGCCGGCCACCCTACCCGCTATCTCCCCGTTCGCCATCAACTCGGAAGCGCGTTTGTTGACCGTCTCAGCGGCCATCTTCCCGGCCTTGTAGGCGCTCCGGTACGCATCAGACAGGCTCTTACCGCCAGCGACTGCCAGCGCAAAGTTTTCCTGCTGCAGCGTCAGTCCGCGCTCATTCTTGGTTCGCATCTATCGTCGCGCTCCCAGGGAATAAAGCAGCGCAGTCGCCAGTTCGCGGTTGGTGCGGTCGTAGTTGTTGATGACCTTGCGTTGTCCAGGCAGCCACGCGGGCTTCAACTCCAGCGCCAAAACCTCGTCATTGACAATGACGAGACAGCTGCGCTTCTCACGCAAGCGAATGGGCACAAACTCCAGCATGATGGTGCGACACTCGCTGATCTCAGGCACAGGGTCGCCTGGGTTGATGCAGGTCAATGCTGCCGGCGTCATGTGATCCACCGCTACGAATCTGCGCTGTTCCCCAATCTCCAGCGCCCACATCGGCAGGTCAATCACCGTGATGGGCTCCATGTCTCGGGTATACAAAACGACGTTAACGAC
>CAZANT010000056.1:0-6592 GCA_964486575.1 uncultured Burkholderiaceae bacterium
GTCACCGACATGCAAGTAGGTTTTGACACGGGGGTCGAGCTGTCGCACTTTGGCCAGATAGTCTGGATACACCGAGCCATCTTCCTTGCGGATGCGTTCGGTGGCCGATACGAACAGCACATCGAAATCGGCGAGCCCGTGTTTGGACAGTAAAGTTCGAATCACATGTTCTTCGAGGTAAATGTCGGTCAGGATGCTGCGCCACTTGCCCCAGCTCTGGGCCATTCGCCAGGCCCTGACCATGCCGCGACGCGGGCCGACCAGCGCGATTTCTGCCTGCACCTCCAACGCCTGAATGTCGTCCAGTAGCGCCTTGGGGAAACCGGTGGCGATCTCCAGTTGATCGTAGATTTCGTCCAGGGTGACTTCAATGCGGTGGCCGTTGGCTTCGCGGGCCTTGCGCTCGGCTTCGCGCCGCAGGTGGTGGAACGGGAAGTAGATGTTGCCGGTGCGCTCGCGCACCATCGGCTCCAGAAACTGGAACAGCTCGTGCGGCTGCACAAACGGCCGATCGACCAACGTGTCGAACAGGTCGAAGGACACCGCTTCATTGAACACCATGCGCGAGAGCACCGGGTGGGGCTGCACCTTGATGCTCCTCCCCTTCAGATTCTGCGTCCAACCCCGCCATTGCGACAGCGCCTTGATCTGCTCGAACACCTCGGTCAGCGTTTGCGCAGGCAGGCTGTCCAGCCCTGAAAGGCCCGATTGGTAGCAACGGTAACGCTGGGTCAACAGGGTGTAAAGACCAGCACCATCGTGCACATGGCGGGCTGTGGCGTAGTGATAGCGCGTCAACAAAAAATGGAGCAGGCCGTCACGCGCACCGCGCACATGCAGATCAAAACACGCGGTGAGTTGGTCGAGCTTGCAGGTCGCGACCGCATTGATGTGCGATTCGCCGGCGGCAACCACCGCACAGTCGAAAATCAGCGCCTGGAACGCGAGCGAACTCGACACCGTCACCACGGCATCCACATGCGCCAGCAGTGCCTGAGACACGTAGGGAATGGCATTGAGTTCGCGTGAATAGATCAGGTTCGGGTACAGGCGGCGCAGCCGATTGACCGTGAGTTCGTCCAGCGCAGGCTTGTACTCGCTGTGCTCAGTGACCACCACCCCCCAGCCGCGCGGCGTACGCGCCAGCACATCTTCCAGAAACTCGGCCTGGCTACCGTAACGGCTGCACTCCTCAAAAGCGTAGTAGCCGTCCACCTGCAAAGGCACGAGGATGAGCTTGTCGTAGCGTGACTGGTCGGGCTCGATCAGCGGCCAAACTGGGTCGTGCGGAACCACCTGGGCCGCAAACCAGTTGCGAACCTCCCCGAGCAAGCGGCGCTCTTCCGAAGGCAGGGGCGTGGTGGCAATGTCGGCGGCGTGGGTGGCGAGCAGCGAGTGTTGGTACAGACCAGCCGGGTCAAACAAAGTAAGCTGCGGATAGGGCATGCGGTAGGTCATGCCGTACATGCTGTGCAACAGCAATGCGTTCGGGAAAGCGCGGTCCAGGAAGGGGGCGTGGGTTTCGTGCATCAGAATCACGTCCGGTTCGAAGTCCCCCAGCGCCTGCTGACTCAACGTTGCCAGCGCGTCCAGTTCCTCGTGGGTGATCTGTTTGGTCATGAAGGCATGTGCAGCAGCCCGGTAGTCCCGGAACACCTGGCGCAGGTCTGCGGTGTGCAGCACGCTCGTCGGGAAGTCACTGTGGGCGGTGTAGTTGGCCTTCAAAACCGCCTCGCGCACACCGTCGCCGATCAGCAAACGGCAGTCGAGCTCCGGGGCGTGGGTCTTCAGCAACTTGAGCTGGTAAACAGCGTCCTGGAACGCACCAAAACGGAAGTCAGACGTCAGCTCTGTCCAGGCTTCCACGTAATACAAAATCTTTTTCATCGCGTCACACTCCCAATTCACAAACCAAAAGCTATCTTGGCGCTGAAGACCACTTGATAGACCACCTGCAACAACTCCTTCCAGATCTGGCGCGACTTCACGTCCAGCTTGGGAAGAACCAAAATCTCCTCGCCACTGCGCACCGCAGCGGATTCCTTCACCTCAGTGAAGCTGCCGTCCCGGCGGGCAAGTACCAGGCGCGAGCTGTCGGCGTTCTGGGTGTAGCCTCCGGCTCGCTCCAGGTAGTCGCCCACCGTCAAACGGGCGTCGTAGGCCACCGACGACGGGAACAGCACTTCACCACCGACCAAGACCAGTCCGTCTCGGGTGGGAATGCGAACCACATCACCGTTCTCCAGCAGCAATCGGTCTCTGCCCTCGGCCTGTGCGATCACCACTTGCCCGGTAGGCTCCACCTTGCGGGCCCGCTCCACCCACTGAAGCACCAAGTCCGCTTCGTCCTTGCGCAGACGCGCCTCCTCATTGGTGCCGCTTCGGGCGGTCAGAACACTGGACTCCAGGCTGCGCAAGGACGTGCTCAACATCGTTTTCTGACGTTCGGACACGCTGCGCCGGAACAGCTGCACGCTCTCGCCTTCTGAGCGATCGGTGAGTTGGATGTTGCGCATCAGGTCGCCGAAGCGGGCGCCGTAGGGCAGCACATACTCCTGGGCGCTTTGGTGCTCTCCTTCGACCCGGACGGTGATGGTTCCGGGCTTTTTGTCAGCGACCAATTCCACCTCGTCGCCGTTGTCCAAGGTGATGGCGTTGGCCTGTGACAACGCGATGTAGTCCACGTTTCGCACGGTGCCGGTGTTGCGCGCAACGCGTACATGCGTGGCCTGCGGCATGGCTTTGGCCATTTGCAGCGCGTCGCTCAGGCTTAGTCGGGCCGAAGCGAACTCAAAGCGCTTGGCGTTCTCCACCAAGCCCAGCACTTTGATAGTTTTTTGACGGGGCTGAATGAAGATAACGTCGCCGTCGCTCAATTGCACCTGCGGGATGCGCCCGTTGAACAAGAACTCGTAGAGGTTCACCGTTGCACGCACGGTCGAGTCGCGCTTGACTTCCACCTTCAGGAAAGAGCCCCGCTCGGGGTCAATACCACCGGCTTGGTCCAGGTAGTTGAGCAGGCTGTCGAACGAGGTGCCGTGGTACATCCCAGGCCGCTTCACCGCACCGCCAACGTAAATGCGAACCGGCTGGGCCGCAGTCAGGCTGGCGTAGCTCGACACGTTTGCCCGGAACACCTTGCGCACCGCACTGTCAACAACGTTTTGCAGGTCATTGTTGCGGACCCCAAGCACACGGATCGGACCTGAGAACGGCAGAAAGATGTTGCCTTGCGAGTCGACCACCAAGGCCCCATCGAAGGTGTAGCCGCCCCACAACCTCACTTGGATTCGGTCGCCGACCGACACCACGTAGTCCGGGTTGAAGGTGGCGGTGCTGGCGCGGGCGAACGCCCCAGTGAACAGGTGAGCCCCAAAAACATCGCTGCTGAGATTGGCCTGCCGGTCAGCCTTTTGAGGAACGGACAGGGAATCGTCGCGAGCAGGGCCATAGAGCGCAGAGGTCTCTGCATCGGCGAGCTTGTGCGACGTGGAACTGCCACTGGCAGTCACCGGGGCAGAGAGAAGCGCACGGCTCATGGTGAGTTCTGCCGACGACGCACTGGACAGCAGGCCCACCATCGCCAGAAGCCCTGCCAGGACACGGGCCAAAGCACCGTTCAACGAGGGGAAATTCATCACATCAGTCCTTGTGGTCTTTGATGATGGCCAACATCAATCGGAACAGCGCGGCCGCCAACAACAACGCCAAGACACTCACCACGGTGTGGTGAAAACGGCGTGGCTCCAGCGGGTGCTGTGGCAGGGAGGCCGACTGCATGACCTGGACCTTGCGCAAGGTGCGCGCGGCCTCAATCCGACCACGTTCCAACGACGCCAGAGCGTGGCTGTACACGTTCTGGCTGAACTCGGCGGCCATCTTGAGACGTTGGTACTCTTCCACCGTGCGGTTCAGGGTTTGACCGCCGGACGACGTGAGGCGCTCGCGCTCACGCCGCATCTGGCGTTCTATCGCGCTGATTTGCAGATCCAGCTCCACCATGCCGGGTGCTCCAGAGGTCAAGTACCCTGCCACCGCTGTGCGGCGGGCCTGCAACTCCGACAGCTGGCTTTGCAGGCGATTGATCACACCTGAGAGGTTCTCGGCGGTGCTTTCTGGTGAGAGCAGTCCTTTATTGTTTTGGTACTGCAATACGTCTTGGCGCGCTTCAATGGCACGCTTGCCCAGACTCGCTACTTGGTCTTCCAAGAAGTTCACCTGATCTTGGGCCAGCTTGCGGGCCAATCCGTTCATGTAGCCCTCACCCTCTTCCACCAACATTCGGGTCATCGCGTGTGCGGTCTCGGGGTCAAAAGCCTGGCTGCGAACCACCAGCAGACCGCCGTAGTCATCGAACTCGACGCTGACGCGCGACAAGTAGTAGCGTTGGAACAACTCGTCGGGTGCGTCGGACCACCACAGCCGGGACAGCAGGTCGTACCGTCCGTCACTGAAGTGGGCGCGTAATCCGAGCTTGGCATCGACCTTGCGCAGCATGTCGGTGGACAACAGGTGGTCACGCAGCAGCATCTGGTCGGCGCGGTTACCGCCGCCCGAAAGCAGCGCGCCAAGATCGGCGGCTTGCCCCGGAGAGCCGTCGGTGCGCTGCAGCACCACGTGGGCCTCGGAGACATACCGGTCGGAAGCGATCAGCGTCCAGTACACAGTGACCAGCAGACACGCCGCAGTGAGCGCGCTCAAAAACCGGTGCGCCAGGACACATGCCCAAAAGGTGTTCCAGCGGGTCACTGAGGATTCTCCCTGTGCGCACGGAGCGCATCGTCGATGGCATCGAACCAATGGGCTCGGCCTTGGTGCAGCCAGATGCCGCTGGTACAGAACTCTCGCAAAGTCGCCTCGGCATGGGACACCATGATCAAGCCCGCCCGCTCGGTCAGGCCGCGAAATGCGTTGGACGCCTTTTTCACGAAGGCGGCGTCACCCACCGAAGTAATCTCGTCCGACAGGTAAACGTCAAAGTCAAAGGCCATCGACAGCGCGAAGGTCAGTCGGGCACGCATGCCGGTCGAGTAGGTTTTCACCGGTTCATCGAATGCATGGCCGATCTCGGCAAACTCCTGTACGTAAGCCAACTGGTCGGCCAGCGCCTGCGGCCGACCATGCAAGCGGCAAACGAATTTGGCGTTTTGCCGGCCGCTCAGCGAGCCTTGCAGACCGCCACCAAACCCCAAAGGCCAGGACACCCTGCAGCTGCGCTCCACCTGACCGCGGGTCGGCGCTTCCAGCCCACCGATCATGCGCAGTAGCGTGGACTTGCCGGCACCGTTGCGCCCGATCAGTCCCACATGCGCGTTGGCGGGGATCGTCATCGACACGTTGTTCAAGACCCAATGGTCTTGACCGCGCGATGTCCTGTAACGCTTGGCGAGTTGGTTGACGCGGATCATGGCTGGGTCAACTGATCGGAGAAGTGAAGGTGCAAAGCCAGGCCCAACGCAAGCGACACCAGGCCCCAGGTGAAGACGTAAGCCAGGCCGACGCCAGTGGCCTCGTGGTATCCAGCAAACCAACCGTTGCGTAGACACTCCAGCCCTTGCATCACAGGGTTGGTGAGGAACACGTCTCGCCAAGGCTGAGGAATGGCGTTGGCCGGCAGCATCACACCGGAGGCGAAGTAAAACGGCGTCATCATCAAGCCGACCAACTTCCCAACCTCGGGCACCAGGGCCGCCAGCGCGGACAACACCAGTCCCAGCCCCAAGCCCAACAACCACAGGCCCACCCACGCCGACCCTGCGTAAAACGCGTCGGAAGGTAAGGCGTCGTAACCAAGGAGCATGGCCCCCACCACCAGCACCGCCGCGCACAACACGGACAGGATCAACTCAACGAGGCCGCGCACCAGCACTGTGTCGATGGGTCGGATTTGCCGGTAGGCGAACAAGGCCTGATTGGCCTGGATCGCGGCCATGGACCGCATGGCGGTGTTGCGGAACAGGAAAAAGCCGAGGAGACCGGTCATCACAAAGAGTGCACCGTCAATGCCGGCGATCGTGCGGTGAAAGACAAAGCCAAACACCGTCATCAGGAAGCACACGTGGGCGATCGGCTCCATCAGCAGCCAAAGCCATGCGCCTCGGCTGACGGTGATGCGGCACAGCACTTCACGGAAAAACAGCGCCTGTGCCCCGGCCCAGGCCACTGCCAGAGGGGAGCGCGCAATACGGACTGGCTCAAAAACAGAGCGAACGGGAGTGGGTTGAGTCATCTCAGGGCACCGGTTCGACGGTCCCTCGCCACACGGCGAGCGCACCCGTCAAACCCATGAACCAACTGTAGATGGGCCCTGAAACGGCGATGCCGCGATATGACAACCGAAATTGCGCTTATTCAGCCCCGGGACCCGGCCCGCCCCGAGCGCGGCCATGCCAACGCCTAGCCAGGCTCCCCTCAGCCCTTGAAGAAGACCTTTTTCACGCCCAGCACGAGCGCCAAGGCAACCCCGCCGGCCACCAGACCGGTGAAGCCATCCAGAAGCACCGGCAGCAACACCGCCATCACCGCGCCCCGTCCCTGTGTCAGGCCTTCAATCGCGTGGTGCAACGGGCCGATGCCATGGGTGAGGATGCCG
>CAZANT010000056.1:6602-11374 GCA_964486575.1 uncultured Burkholderiaceae bacterium
CACCAGGAACATGGCGGCGGTGCCGGCGACCGAGAGGCCTTTCATCAACCATGGCGCCGCAGCCAGGATGCCACGACCCACGGCTTGGCTGGTCGCACCTGCCTGTTGGGTCAGGTAGAGACCCGCATCGTCTAGCTTCACAATGCCAGCCACCAAGCCATAAACCCCAATGGTCATCACGATGGCAATGCCACTGAGCACCAGCACCTGGGTCAGAAAGGGGCTGGCCGCCACCGTGCCCAGGGTGATGGCAATGATCTCGGCGGACAGGATGAAGTCGGTTCGTACCGCTCCCTTGATCTTGTCCTTCTCCAGTTGCACCAAGTCCACCTCGGGATCGGCCACAGCGGTCAGCCGCGCCTCGTGTTCGGCCTGCTGTTCGGCTCGGCTGTGCAAGTATTTGTGGGTCAGTTTTTCGACTCCCTCGAAGCACAGGAAAACGCCGCCCACCATCAACAGCGGCGTCACTGCCCATGGCGCCCAGGCGCTGATGGCGAGTGCGGTGGGCACCAGAATGAGTTTGTTGAGCATCGACCCTTTGGCCACCGCCCACACCACCGGCAGTTCCCGTTCCGCCCGCACACCCGCGACCTGCTGGGCGTTGAGCGCTAGGTCGTCGCCCAGCACACCGGCGGTTTTTTTCGTGGCGACCTTGGTCAAGACCGCCACGTCGTCCAGGATGGTGGCGATGTCATCGAGCAGGGCAAGCAGGCTGGTGGCCATGGGGACTCCTGGAGGCGTAGGTTATGGAACGGGCTCAGCTGAGCGGTCGCTTCATGCGCAACTGGTCAATGCGGCCGCCAGCCACGGCCACCGTGCGGGCGCTGGCCATGTCGCGGCGGAAACCGGCCAATTCCATGAAACGCAGCGCGCGCTCGCCGGCCAGCGGCAGCCAGCTGGTGACCTGGGTGCATCCTTCTTCGAGCAGACCGTCACGGGCGGCGTCCCAAAGCGCCACGCCCACGCCCTGGCCCCAGTGCTCGGGCAACACATACAGGGACCAGATTTCGCCGACGGTGGGCTTGGTACCCTTGTCACGCGAGCGGTCAAAACCGACGAAGCCCACCGCCTTGCCTTCCAGCGTGGCCACCTGCACCTGCGGCTCGCCGTAGTTGACCGCGTCGCGCCAGTGAACCACGCGGTCGGGTTGACCGAGCGCGGCCAGCGAGGCCTCGGGTACGCGACCCTCGTACGCGGCCCGGGCGGCGCTGGCGTGGATGGCGGCAAGGGTGGGCGCGTCGCTCAGGGTGGCTACGCGGACTTCACAGACGGGCATACTGGACATGGTGAAAAAATCGATCCGGGCTAAATCATCAACGGGCCAGAATTGTCGCTGCAAATGAGGACCTGCCAGTTGCGCATCGAGCCGGCCGGCTGGCCACTGGCTGCCAACACCGGCTGCACGCTGCTGGAATCGGCCGACCAGGCGGGCATCGCTTTGCCGAGTTCGTGCCGGAACGGCACCTGCCGCACCTGCTTGTGCCAACTCACGCAGGGGCAGATTCACTACCGCATCGACTGGCCTGGCCTGAGCGCCGAGGAGAAGGCCGAAGGCTGGGTGCTGCCCTGTGTGGCCTACCCGCTCACCGATGTGACCTTGCAACAAACCCGGGCAGTGCGTACCGGGGTGCGCGGTGTGTCAAAGTAACTGCCATGCAACAGCACGCGCCCGCCACCACCGCCCGTTTCGCCGAGCTGGACGAGCTGCAGGCGCTGCTGGAGACTGGCCACGCGCACTTTCAGAGCCGGGTGGTGTGCAACAGTGCACACAAGGGCCAACACTTCCCGGTAATCACCGCCCAACTCGGCTCCAACGATCCGCAGGCACCGGCGATCGGCTTTTTCGGTGGCATCCACGGTCTGGAGCGCATAGGGACGCAGGTGGTGTTGCACTACATGCGGGCACTGCTGGCGCGGCTGCAGTGGGACGAGTCGCTGCACCAGCAACTGCAGTCGGTGCGGCTGGTGTTCATGCCCATCGTCAACCCGGTGGGCATGTGGGCTGGCACCCGGGCCAACGGCCACGGGGTGGACCTGATGCGCAATGCGCCCCAGCAGGCCGATGCCCGCGTTCCCTTCCTCGCCGGTGGCCAGCGAATTGGACCCTGGCTGCCCTGGTATTGCGGCCGACACGGTGCACCGATGGAAGCCGAAAGCGCGGCGCTGGTGCAGGTGGTCGCGGAAGAGCTCGCCCACCGGCCTTTGAGTCTGGCGCTGGATTGCCATTCCGGCTATGGCTTCGGCGACAGCATCTGGTTTCCCTACGCCCGCACACGCCAAATGATGGCCCACCTTCCAGAGATGTATGCGCTCAAGATGATGCTGGAGCAGTCCCACCCGCACCACGGCAACAGCAAAGAGACCCAAAGCCGGCAGTAAATGTCGCACCGCGACCTGTGGGAACACGCGTATGACCAAGTGCCTGCCGGCAACATCTTTCTGCCGATGACGCTGGAGTTGGGTTCCTGGCTGTGGATTCGCAAGAACCCGTGGCAGCTTTTTTCGCGGCAAGGCATCTTCAACCCGGTCAAGACCCACCGCACCCGCCGTGTGCTGCGCCGCCACGCCAGCCTGCTGGACTTTCTCACCCGCGCCGCGTTTGGCGCGCCGCGCTGGTTGCCTCGAGCCGACCGTCGAGAACGCCTGCTGGCCTACGCTGCCGACTACTGGGGTCCGCGTGTTTCGGGCTGAACACTGGCAGTTGGACGCTCTGTAATGAGCCGCTGGGTGCTGCTGCGTGGCCTAACGCGCGAGTCCCGCCACTGGGGGGATTTTCCGGCCCAGCTGGCCGCCGCCACCGGCGGGTCCTGCACCTTGCTGGATTTGCCCGGCAACGGCGACCAGGTCCACCGACCGTCTCCTACCCAGGTGGCCGAGATGGTGACCTACGCCCAGCAGGCATTGCGCAGGCAGGGCGTGCAGCCGCCCTACAGCGTGCTGGCGATGTCGCTCGGCGGCATGGTCGCCACCCAATGGGCACAACACTACCCGACCGAACTGGCGAGACTGGTGCTGGTGAACACCAGCATGCGGCCACACAACCGGTTGACCCAGCGGCTGCGGCCGCAGCGCTGGCCTGCGCTGGTGGCCATCGCCTGGCACTGGTCGGACGCATTCGCGGTGGAAACGCGGGTCCACCAGCTCACTTGCAATCGCACTGACACACTGGCACAAGACGTGGCTGCCTGGCAATCGATACGGCAAACAGCGCCGGTAAACCCCGCCAATGCCTGGCGGCAGTTGCTGGCTGCGGCGCGCTTTTCAGCACAAACCGAGCCGCCAGCCTGTCCGGTGTTAATGCTGTCCTCGGCACAAGACCGGTTGGTGAGTCCGACGTGTTCGGCCACCGTGGCCGGGGCCTGGCGGGCGACGCACCGACAACACCCCTGGGCGGGACATGATCTACCGCACGACGACGCGCGCTGGGTCTGCGAGACGGTGGCTGACTGGATGTCGCCGGCAGCGCGCTGATCAGGCAGCCTGAAGCGTCCAGACACCGGCTGGCGGCGCGTTGCGCCAGACCGAGCCGACAAAGTGCCACGTCAGGCCTGCTGGCGCCCGGAAGGGTGCGCGCGGTTGGTAGGTGAACTGCACCAGCTTGCGCGCTGGGTCGGCCAGCAGGAAGCGGCACACGCTGGTGCGGGTGTCGCGAGCCACATCCGACGGCAGCGAACGAAAGGGCAAGCTGGACACCAGCGTGGTGCCCGACGGTGCGTTCGCCAGGCTGTCCAGCACACTTTCAGCGGTGTCTTGCCGCACGTCCAGTGCCGGGAACTGCTGGCGCAGGTGGTGCGCCAGCCGAGCCTGCATTTCCACCACCACCATGGGTGTGTTGGGACAGGCTTCCACCAGCGCCTGCGTGACTGGGCCGGTGCCCGCGCCCAATTCCACCACCAGTTCGGCCCCCATCGCCTGGCGGGCCATGGTGTCGGCCAGGTAACGGGAGGACGGAATCAAAGTGCCGGTGGACGCCGGACGCTGGAGCAGGGACAGGATCAGCAGAGAGGACATTGGCAGGCCGTTGATCGGCACAGTTGGTTCGGGCTCAGTGTAGTGTGCAAGTTGGGTGCCAACTGTGACACCGCGCTGACGGGCCCGGGCAAGCTGTGTGCAAAGGTTACGGTCCCCGCCACCGCACGCCTCAGCCCTGCTTTCGGACCAGCGCTCCCAGGGTCGCCATGGCCGCTTCGAGTTCGGGGCGCCAGGGGTGGCCGTAGTTCAGCCGCACGCAGTGTCGAAAATCGCGCCGGGCTGAAAAAATCGGGCCGGGCGCGACGCTGATGCCGTGCGCCAGCGCCTCGCGGTGCAGGCGCAAGGTGTCAAAGCCCTCGGCGAACTCCACCCATAAAAAGTATCCGCCAGCCGGTCGGGATACTCTCACGCCGGCCGGGAAATGCCGCGCGATGGCCAATAGCAGTTGGTCCAGCTGCGCTTCCAGTGCGTGGCGGAGACGCCGGAGGTGCCGGTCGTAGCCCCCGTGTTGAAGGTAGTCGGCGATTGCCATCTGGGTTGGCACGCTGGCCGACAGCGTCGTCATCAGCTTGAGCCGCTCGATGCGCTCGCCAAAGCGGCCGGGCGCCACCCAGCCGATTCGGTAGCCGGGTGCCAGAGATTTGCTGAACGAGCTGCAGTGCATCACCAGCCCGTGGGTGTCGAAGGCTTTGGCTGGCAAGGGCGCGCGCTGGCCGAAATACAGCTCGCCATAGACATCGTCTTCAATCAGCGGCACCCCGTGTCGCGCCAGCATGGCCACCAGAGCCCGTTTGCGCGCC